>NZ_LBHW02000032.1:0-72190 GCF_001005835.2 Achromobacter sp. LC458 | reverse complement strand
GCGCTTTTGTGCGTCGGTGGGGGGCGCTCTCGCGCTTTTCGGGGCGGGTCTTGCGTGCGTTGGCGCGCTGGCTCTGGCTCTCGTTCTCTGCTTCTCTCCCCTGCCTCTCTCCCCTGCTTCTCTTCCCTGCTTCTATTCCTTTCTTTCAATTTGCCTTGCTGGCTCCGCGCGGCGGGTGCGGCACTATTTTGTGGTCCGTGCGGTTTGTCTTTTTTGCGGTGACGTTCGTTGCCGTGTCCCTTTTTTCTGGTTTTCCTAATAGCTTTCCCGCATTTGCGCACCCCTCACTTCAGGTATATATTTCAAGCCTAAACTATCCAGACCTAAATATCCGCGGCGCCCCGCTCCGATACACGAGCGACTGTCGCGTACCTCGGAGCGTATACGGCAATGAAAATAGTCTGCATCGGCGGCGGTCCCGCCGGCCTGTATTTTGGTCTGCTCATGAAGTTGCAGAACCCCGCTAACGAAGTGACGGTCATCGAACGTAATCGTCCGTATGACACCTTTGGATGGGGCGTGGTGTTTTCGGATGCCACCATGCAGAACTTGCGTGAAGCCGATCCCGTGTCCGCTCAGACCATTGGCGATGCGTTCAACCATTGGGATGACATCGACATCCATTTCAAGGGCCGCAGCATCCGCAGCAGCGGGCACGGCTTTATTGGGATTGGGCGCAAGAAGCTGTTGAACATCTTGCAGGCGCGTTGCGAGGATGTGGGCGTGAAGCTGGTGTTCGAGAACTTTGTTCAGGACGATCAGGCCATTGCCCGCGACTATGACGCGGACCTGGTGATTGCGTCGGACGGCATCAACAGCCAGATCCGTACGCGTTACGCGGATACGTTCCACCCGGATATTGACCAGCGCCGTTGCCGCTTTGTGTGGCTGGGCACGAAGAAGGTGTTTGATGCGTTCACGTTTGCCTTCGTGCAGACGGAACACGGCTGGTTCCAGGCGCATGCCTATCGTTACGAAGATGGCATGTCGACGTTTATTGTCGAGACGCCTGAAGAGACGTGGCAGGCGGCGGGCATTGAGCAGATGAGCCAGGAAGAGGGCATTGCGTACTGCGAAAAGCTGTTTGCGCCCTGGCTGGATGGCAATGCGCTGATCAGCAATGCGTCGCACCTGCGTGGCTCGGCGATCTGGATCCGTTTCCCGCGGGTGATCTGCAACACCTGGGTGCACTGGAACACGCTGGAGACGGCGCGCGGTCAGCGTCGGGTGCCGGTGGTGCTGATGGGCGATGCGGCGCACACGGCGCACTTTTCCATTGGCTCGGGCACCAAGCTGGCGCTTGAGGATTCCATCGAGCTGGCGCGCTGCCTGAGCGGCGCCGAGGGCAGCGTCGAGGCGGGGCTGAAGCACTATGAAGAGGTGCGCAGCGTCGAGGTGCTGAAGATTCAGAACGCGGCGCGCAATTCCACCGAGTGGTTCGAGAACGTTGAGCGTTACGCCGAACTGGAGCCGGAGCAGTTTGCGTATTCGTTGCTGACGCGTTCGCAGCGCATCTCGCATGAAAACCTGCGCTTGCGTGATCCGGCGTGGTTGGAAGGGTTTGAGCGCTGGATTGCGGAACGTGCCGGTGCGCCGGCGGCGCCGGGTCAGCGTCCGGCCATTCCGATGCTGACGCCGTATCAGGTGCGCGGCGTGCGCTTGAAGAATCGCATTCTGGTGTCGCCGATGGCGATGTACTCGTGCACGGACGGCGTGCCGGGTGATTTTCATCTGGTGCACCTGGGGGCGCGCGCCATGGGCGGCGCGGGGCTGGTCATGGTTGAGATGACTTGCGTGTCGCCGGATGGGCGCATCACGCCGGGGTGCCCGGGCCTGTGGAACGACGAGCAGACGCAGGCGTTCAAGCGCATTGTGGATTTCGTGCATGGCAATAGCGATGCGCGGATCGGTGTGC
The DNA here is from genome assembly GCF_001005835.2 of Achromobacter sp. LC458. Lineage (NCBI taxonomy): Bacteria > Pseudomonadati > Pseudomonadota > Betaproteobacteria > Burkholderiales > Alcaligenaceae > Achromobacter > Achromobacter sp. LC458. Next base: position 70,275 of record NZ_LBHW02000032.1, on the reverse strand, counting down.
AGCTGGGCCATGCGGGCCGCAAGGGGTCAACGCAGCTGGGCTGGCAGAAGATCGATCACCCGTTGGCGGATGGGAATTGGCCGTTGCTGTCGGCCTCGGCGCTGCCGTACATCGAAGGGGTGTCGCAGACGCCGCGCGCGATGACGCGTGCCGACATGGACGATGCGCGCGACAACTTTGTGGCGGCAGCTCGCCGCGCGCAAGCGGCCGGTTTCGATTGGCTGGAACTGCACTGCGCGCACGGCTACCTGCTGTCCAGTTTCATTTCGCCGCTGACGAACCATCGGGACGACGAGTACGGCGGCAGCCTGGAAAACCGCTTGCGCTTCCCGTTGGAGGTCTTCAAGGCGGTGCGCGAGGTGTGGCCGCAGGACAAGCCGATGTCGGTGCGCATTTCGGCCAGCGATTGGGTGGAAGGCGGCATCACCGCCGACGACGCGGTGGAGATCGCGCGCCATTTCAAGGCGGCGGGCGCCGACATGATCGATTGCTCGTCCGGTCAGGTCAGCAAGGAAGAGAAGCCGGTTTACGGCCGCATGTTCCAGACGCCGTTCGCGGATCGCGTGCGCAACGAGGCGGGCATTCCCACCATCGCGGTGGGCGCCATTTTCGAAGCGGACCATGCCAACGGCATCATCGCGTCGGGCCGGGCGGACCTGTGCGCGTTGGCGCGTCCCCATCTGGCCGATGCCTCGTGGACGCTGCGTGAAGCGGCGCGCGTGGGCTATCGCGATGTGGCCTGGCCCAGCCAGTACTTTGCGGGCAAGCGCCAGCTGGAAACCAACTTCGAACGCGCTGCCGCGATGGCGCAACTGGATATCAAATGACAAGTCTTGCGCAACCGCTGGCGGGGCGCCACGCCTTGGTGACGGGGGGCGCGCGCGGCATCGGGCTGGCCAGCGCGCGTGCGCTGCTGGCGCGTGGTGCACGCGTGACGCTGCTGGGCCGTGATGGCGCGGCGCTGGAAGCGGCCACGGATAGCCTGGCCGCGTTGGGGCAGGTGCAGTCCGTCAGCGCCGACATCGCGGACGAAGCGTCGGTACGCGCCGCGTTCGCGCAGGCAGAAGCAGAATTCGGCCCGGTGCTGGTGTTGGTGAACAACGCGGGCCAGGCGGTCAGCCAGCGCTTTGACCGCACCGACGCCGCGCTGTGGCACCAGATGATCGCGGTGAACCTGACCGGCACGTTTCACTGCATCCAGGCTGCGTTGCCCGGCATGCTGCAAGAAAAATGGGGCCGCGTTATCAACGTGGCCAGCACGGCGGGCCTGATCGGCTATGGGTATGTCAGTGCTTACTGCGCCGCCAAGCATGGCGTGATCGGGCTGACCCGTTCACTGGCGCTGGAAACCGCGCAGAAGGGCGTCACCGTGAACGCGGTGTGCCCGGGCTACACCGAGACCGACATCGTGCGCGGCGCGGTGGCCAATATCGTCGACAAGACCGGCATGACGCCGGACGCCGCTCGCGCCAAACTGGCCGAACGCAACCCGCAGGGCCGCCTGGTGCAGCCCGAGGAAGTGGCCGAAACGGTGGCATGGCTGGCGTTGCCGGCCTCTGCCTCGGTCAACGGGCAGGCGATCGCCGTGGACGGCGGCGAAGTGATGACCGGCTAGGCCGGCGCCCCATCAACCCCTGGATAACGAACGGAGACACCATGAGCAAGCAGTCCGAAGAGCACACCATGAAGCACCACAAGCGTCCGCTGGCCGGCTATCAGGCGCAGACGTTTCTGTGGGAGGTGTCGGCCGACGGCAAGATCGGCACGGTCACGCTGAACCGGCCCGAACGCAAGAACCCGTTGACGTTCGATTCGTACGCCGAACTGCGCGACCTGTTCCGTTCGCTGGTGTATGCCACCGACGTGAAAGTGGTGGTGGTGACGGGGGCGGGCGGCAACTTCTGCTCAGGTGGCGATGTGCACGAGATTATCGGGCCGCTGACCAAGATGAGCATGCCCGAGCTGCTGGACTTCACCCGCATGACGGGCGACCTGGTCAAGGCGATGCGCGCCTGCCCGCAGCCCATCGTGGCGGCGGTGGATGGCGTGTGCGCGGGTGCGGGCGCCATGGTGGCGCTGGCCGCCGATATGCGTTTGGGCACGCCGGCGGCGCGCACGGCGTTCCTGTTCACCCGCGTGGGTTTGGCGGGCGCCGACATGGGCGCGTGCACCTTGCTGCCGCGCATGATCGGCCAGGGCCGCGCATCCGAATTGCTGTACACCGGCCGCGCCATGACGGCGGACGAGGGCGCCAGCTGGGGTTTCTTCAACGCGCTGCATGATTCGGCCAAGCTGGCCGAAGCCGCGCAGACGCTGGCCGCGCAACTGGCCGCCGGCCCGACGTTCGCGCATGGCGTCACCAAGAAGTTGCTGCATCAGGAATGGAACATGGGCGTGGACGAGGCCATCGAGGCTGAAGCCGAGGCCCAGGCCATCTGCATGCAGACACGCGACTTCCATCGCGCCTACGAGGCCTTCGTGGCCAAGCAAAAGCCGGTCTTCGAGGGGAACTGATGATGCGTGACGCAAGCTGGCTGGACTGGCCTTTTTTTGACGATGCGCACCGCAAGCTGGCGCACGAGGTGGACGCCTGGTGCGAGGCGTCGCTGGGCGACGTTGACCATCACGACGCGGACGCCGCGTGCAAGAAGCTGGTCAAGGCCATGGGCCAGGCCGGCTGGTTGCGCTACGCGGTGGCGGGCGGCCCGGGCGGTGCCTGGGGCGGCGCGCTGCCGGAAGTCGATTCGCGCGCCGTGTGCATCCTGCGCGAAACGTTTGCGCGCCACGAAGGCTTGGCGGATTTTGCCTTTGCGATGCAAGGGCTGGGCAGCGGCGCCATCTCGTTGATGGGCTCGGACGAATTGCGCCAACGCTACCTGCCGCGCGTGGCGCGGGGCGAAGCCATTGCCGCCTTTGCGCTGTCGGAACCCGATGCCGGTTCCGACGTGGCCGCGCTGGCTTGCGAAGCCAGGCAGGAAGGCGACCATTACGTACTGAACGGCACCAAGACGTGGATCTCGAACGGTGGCATCGCGGATTTCTACGTGGTGTTTGCCCGCACCGGCGAGGCCCCGGGCGCGCGCGGTATCAGTGCCTTTGTGGTGGATGCCGACACGCCGGGGTTTGACGTCAGCGAACGCATCGAACTGATCGCGCCGCACCCGCTGGCCACGATCACGTTCGACAACTGCCGCGTGCCGGCCTCGCATCGTTTGGGCGATGCGGGCCAGGGCTTCAAGCTGGCCATGATGACGCTGGATATTTTCCGCGCCTCGGTGGCGGCGGCCGCGCTGGGGTTCGCGCGCCGCGCGCTGGACGAAGGCCTGGCGCGCGCCAAGTCGCGCCGCATGTTCGGCCAGACGCTGGCCGACCTGCAACTGACGCAAGCCGCGCTGGGCGACATGGCGACCGCCATCGACGCCTCGGCGTTGCTGACGTATCGCGCCGCGTGGATGCGCGACGTGCAAAAGCTGCGCACCACGCGCGAAGCCGCGATGGCCAAGATGACGGCCACGGAATCGGCGCAGACCGTGATCGACCGCGCCTTGCAGATGTTTGGCGGCGCGGGCGTGGTATCGGGGATGCCGGTGGAGAAGCTTTACAGGGAAATCAGAGCGCTGCGTATTTACGAAGGCGCCACCGAAGTGCAGAAGTTGATCATTGCCCGTGAATTGTTGAAGTCGTAAGGGGCCATCGAGCCCTCGCCTTCCAGCAAGAAAAAACCACACCGCACCGCATCGCACATCAAGGGGAATTTCATGGAAGTATCCGCCCACATCGACACCTTTGCCCGGGACAATCTACCCCCGGGCGATCAATGGCCCGAGTTCCTGCTTGATGGCCCCGACGTGGCCTACCCCAAGCGGTTCAATTGCGCTGTTGAACTGGTGGATGCCATGGCCGATCGCGGCTTTGGCGATCGCGTTGCGCTGCGCTGGCGCGACGGCGACAAGCAAGCCACGATGAGCTATCGCGAGCTGGCCGCGCTGACCAACCGCATTGCGCGCGTGCTGACCGAGGACATGGGCCTCGCGCCCGGCAACCGTCTGCTGCTGCGCGGCCCGAACAACCCGATGATGGCGGCGGCCTGGCTGGCCGCGATCAAGGCGGGGCTGGTGACGGTGCCGACGATGCCGCTGCTGCGCGCCAAGGAACTTAAGCAGATCATCGAAAAGGCGCAGATCCAGGCGGTGCTGTGCGATGCACGCCTGAAGGAAGAAGCGCAGTTCTGCGCGCAGCCGGACCACGAGCATCATTGTCCGCAGCTGACGCAGGTGATGTTTTTCAATGATGCCGCGCCCGATGCGCTGGACGCGCTGGCCGCCACCAAGCCCGACGATTTCACCGCTTGCGATACCGCCGCCGACGACGTGTGCCTGATCGCCTTTACCAGCGGCACCACGGGCTCGCCCAAGGGCTGCATGCACTTTCATCGCGACGTGCTGGCGATGTGCGACCTGTTCCCCAAGCATGTGATCAAGCCTGGCCCCGACGATATCTTCTGCGGCACGCCGCCGCTGGCCTTCACGTTTGGCCTGGGCGGGCTGCTGTGCTTTCCCCTGCGCGTGGGCGCCAGCACGGTGCTGGCGGAAAAGCTGTCGCCGGAAAGCCTGCTTGAGCTGATCCAGGACTTCCGCGCCACCATCGTTTTCACCGCGCCCACGTTCTACCGCCAGATGGCCGCGCTGGTCGGCAAGTTTGATTTGTCGTCGCTGAAGAAAAGCGTGTCGGCGGGCGAAGCGTTGCCGGACGCCACGCGTCAGTTGTGGAAGCAGGCCAGCGGCATCGAAATGATCGATGGCATCGGCGGCACCGAAATGATCCATGTGTTCGTGTCCAGCCCGCCCGAGGCCGTCAAGCGCGGCGCCATCGGCAAGGTCGTGCCGGGCTATGTGGCGCAAGTGGTGGACGACGATATGAAGCCGGTGCCCAACGGCACGGTCGGCCGCCTGGCCATCAAAGGCCCCACCGGCTGCCGCTACCTGGCCGACGAGCGCCAGCGCCGGTTTGTACAGCAGGGCTGGAACCTGCCGGGCGACACGTTCATGCAGGACGATGACGGCTATCTGTACTATCAGGCGCGCAACGACGACATGATCGTCTCGGCCGGCTACAACATCGCCGGGCCGGAAGTGGAAGACGCGCTGCTGCGCCACGAAGCCGTGGCCGAGTGCGGCGTGGTCGGCGCGCAGGACGACGAGCGCGGCCAGTTGGTCAAGGCGTTTGTGGTGCTCAAGCCCGGCTACACGGCCAGCGATGCGTTGGTGGCCGACATGCAGGCGTTCGTAAAGGCCAGCATCGCCCCGTACAAATATCCGCGCGCCATTGAATTCGTGGCCGCATTGCCCCGTACCGAAACCGGCAAGCTGCAACGCTTCGCGCTGCGCAAGATGGCTTGAACGCGAAGTCGGGAAATCAGGAAATCAGAAACTCAGGAACTCATCATGGCCGCAGCATTCACCAGCCAGGTAGAAGTCCGCTTTCGTCATTGCGACCCGGCGGGCATTGTGTTCTACCCCCGCTATTTCGAAATGATCAATGACTTTGTCGAAGAATGGTTCGACAAGGGCATGGGCCTGCCTTTCCATGCCCTGCATGTGGACCGGCATATCGGCACGCCCATGGCGTCGGTGACGTGCGATTTCAGCGCGCCCAGCCGCTGGCATGAACGCCTGCGCCAAACGCTTGAAGTCCAGCGTATCGGCGGCGCGTCGTTCAAGGCGCTGGTGCGCTTTGAAGGGCCGGACGGACAGTTGCGCTTGTCGGCCACGCTGACGATCGTGACGGTGGATTTACGGACGATGAAGTCCATGCCCATGCCTGCGGACCTGCGGGAACGCATGCAGGCTTATCTGGTTCCCGCGGCCTGACGCCGCGAGACCACCCAGTCGTTTGTTTTTTATAAATAGGATGAGACGTTATGAAGATTCTGCAACCGCCGGATTGGATGGCGCCCCGGGGCTATTCGAATGGTGTGCTTACCGAAATGACGGTGGGCAGCAAGCTCGTGTTCGTGGGCGGGCAGGTGGGGTGGAATGGGCAGCAGCAATTCGAATCGGATGATCTGGCGGACCAGGTCCGCCAGACGCTGTCGAACATTGTCGCCATCCTGGCCGAAGGCGGCGCCAAGCCCGAACACATCGTGCGCATGACGTGGTACGTCACCGACAAGGAGGCCTATGTGGCGGCGTATCCGGCCATCGGCAAGCACTACCGCGAGTTCATCGGCCGGCACTTTCCGGCGATGACGGCGGTGGAAGTGGCGGACCTGGTCGAGGACCGCGCCAAGGTTGAAATCGAAGTGACGGCCGTGGTGCCCGCTGCCTGAGCCGGTGCCAAGGGCGGCTTGATTCCGGGGCTTTGCCCCGGGCCGCGTTCTACCCTTGCCCACGCCGCGTCTCGCGCGGCAGTTCGCCAAACCGTTCCCGGTAATACTCCGAGAACCTGCCCAAGTGCCCAAAGCCCACGCCCAGCGCCACGTCGGTGACGCTGGCGTGGGCGTCTGTCTTGAGCTTTTGTCGCGCCGTGTCCAGCCGCAACGCGCGCAGCGCAATCATGGGCGTGGTATCCCGGTGTTCCTGAAACAAGCGGGTCAGCGCGGTGGCGCTGGCGCCGGCGTGGCGAGCGATGTCGGTCAAGGTCAGCGGGGCCGACAGGTGCTCGCGCATATACGATTCCGCCAGCGTCAGGCGGCGCGGCAAGCGGGGCGACTGGCCCGCGTGCGACTGCCAGCTGTTGGGCTGGTTGTACAGCAGGTGCAGCACCAGCGTGTCTTCCAGGTGTTCCAGCCATGCCGAGGGCGGGCGCAGGGCGCCGTCATCCAGCGTGGGCAGCAGGTGAATCATGCTGGTGACCATGCTGCGCCAGGCCGCGCCCACGGGGTTGTCCAGGCGCAGCGCGGGGCTGAAGTCCAGCGGCAGGGTGGCGGCCTCGCCAAAGGCGCGGCGGCCGATGGCTTCGAGCTTGCCGCGTGGAATCTTCAACAGCAGCTGTTCGCAGCCGGCCTCCCAGTGCAGCCGCAGCGGGCGATTCGGTGCGATGACGGCGGCGCAATCGGGGTGGGCGTCCACGCAGTCGTCGCCGCATTCAATGCGCGCGCGGCCGCGCAGCGGCACTTGCACCAGCATGAAATCCTGCAAGCGGTCGGGCTCAATATGCACTTCGGCGCCGTAGCGCAACGTACAGACCGTCAGCGCGCCAAACCGGCCCCGGTTCAGCTCGGCGTCCACGCGGCCGCCCTTCCAGGTCAGCCGGTGTTCCTTCAGCGCTTCGGACACGCGCGTGCGTGTCTCGTCCTGTTGCGTGGAGCTGAACACGCGGCGCTTGAATAGCGGCGCAAGTTCTCGTCGTGACCAGCCGTGCATGGAAGCCTCCGGAACGGGAACGCTCCCGTATCTGGGGCCAGAATAAATTAATCGTCCAGGGTTTGGAATTAAGTGAATCCCGGATAAGGCTGGGCGGAAACGGATAGAGCGGCGCGCCCGGGCGGCATACGCTAGCCCAAGCTCTCTTGTGGGTATTGGAGGGCGTCGTCACGGCGCGTAAGCTTGGCGACTTCGATCGGCGGCATGCGTGTACCGACGGCAGACGGGATCTGTCAGCTTTGCGCCAGCGTGGCTGGCGGCGAAAACGGGGTAGCCCATGATTCAACATCTTTGGAGCCGGCGCGCGCTGGCGGCGCTGGTCTGTATGTCCGCCATGGCAAGCGCCGGGGCGGCCGACAAGGTCAAGGTGGGATTGCTGACGACGTTGTCCGGGCCAGGCTCGGCGCTGGGCAATGAGATCCGCGACGGCTTCAATCTGGCGCTGCAACATACCGGCGGCAAGCTGGGCGGCCTGCCTGCCGAGGTCATCGTGGCCGATGACCAGCAGAAGGCGGACGCAGGCCGCCAGGCGGTGGAACGCCTGCTCAAGCGCGACCGCGTGGATGTCATGACGGGCATTGTGTTCTCGAACGTGCTGCTGCCGGTGATGCCCGCCATCTTGCAATCGAACACGGTGTACTTCAGCACCAACACGGGCCCCGAGAACTACGCGGGCGCCGGGTGCAATCCCAACTTTTTCGCGGTGGCCTGGCAGAACGAGGACATCCCCGCCGCCATGGGCAAGTACGCCATGGACCAGGGCTATAAGCGCGTGGCGCTGATTGCGCCCGACTACCCGGGCGGCCGCGAATCGCTCAACGGCTTCAAGCGTCTGTACAAGGGCGGGCTGTCCGAGGAGATCTACACGCAGCTGGGCCAATTGGACTACGGCGTAGAGATTACCCGGCTGCGCGCCAGCAAGCCCGATGCGGTGTTTTTCTTTTTGCCTGGCGGCATGGGCGTGAACTTCATCAAGCAATTCAACGGCGCGGGCCTGTCCAAGGACATCGCGCTATTGGCGCCCGGTTTCTCGGGCGACGAAGACACCATCGCGGCGGTGGGCGCGCCGATTGCGGGCATGCGCAACACGTCGCAGTGGGCCGCCGACCTGGACAACCCGGCCAACCAGAAATTCGTCGAAGACTTCAAGAAGACCTACAAGCGCACGCCCACGCTGTATGCCTCGCAGGGCTATGACGCGGCCATGCTGCTGGACAGCGCCGTGCGGCAAACGGGCGGCAAGCTGGACGCCGACGCGCTGCGCCCGGCGCTGCGGCGCGCGGATTTCAAATCGGTGCGAGGCGACTTCAAGTTCAACCGCAACCAATACCCCATCCAGAACTACTACCTGCGCGTCGTTGAGGCGGGCGCGGACGGCAAGCTGGCCAACAAGCTGTCGGGCACGGTGCTGACGCAGTACCAGGACCCGTTCGCCGCCGCCTGCCAGATGAAATAGGCGCCGGCCGCCACGGCAATCGCGCCGCGGGCACGTTGCAACACAGGAGAACCGCATGACCCCATCCATCACGACGCGCGAGGTGACCGTTCCCTCGCACGACGGCAAGACCTTCAGCGCCTATCTGGCCGTGCCCGCCTCGGGCCACGGCCCGGGGCTGGTGCTGTGCCAGGAAATCTTCGGCGTGAACGACTTCATGCGCCGGGCCGCGCAGCTGCTGGCCGAAGAGGGCTATGTGGTGCTGGTGCCCGACCTGTTCTGGCGCCAGCAGCCCGGCATTGAACTGACCGACGGCCCGGCCGACATGCCGCGCGCGTTCGAGCTGTATCAGGGCTTTGACGTCGAGCAGGGCTTGAAAGACATTGCCGCCACCATCACCCTGCTGCGCGACTTGCCCGAGCAGCAGGGCGGCGTCGGCGTACTGGGCTATTGCCTGGGCGGCAAGCTGGCCTACCTGGCCGCCTGCCGCACCGATGTGGACGTGGCCGTGGGGTATTACGGCGTGGGCATCGAAGACAGCCTGGACGAAGCCGCCAACCTGCGCGGCCGCCTGGTGCTGCACATTGCCGAGCAGGACGGTTTCTGTCCGCCCGCCGCGCGCCAGCGCATCCTGGACGCGCTGGGGGGCAAGCCCGGCGTCGAGCTGTACGTGTACCCGGGCATGGACCACGCTTTTGCGCGCACGGGCGGCGATCACTACGACAAGCCCGCCGCGTTGATGGCGCACCAGCGCAGCATGGCCGCGCTGCAACGCGCCATCGGCCCCGAGTTCGATTATTCGTACTTGTGGGACAAGCACTGCGAATACGAATTCGGCACGCGCGACGTGGCCGCCACGATGGCGACGATGGTGGCCGAACCCTACGTGAACCACATCCCCACCATGACGGGCGGCGTGGGCCACAAGGAACTGTCGCGTTTCTATCAGCACCATTTCGTCAACGGCAACCCGCCCGACACGCGCCTGATTCCGCTGTCGCGCACCGTGGGCGCCACCCAGATCGTGGACGAACTGCTGTTCTGCTTCACGCACACCACCGAGATCGACTGGATGCTGCCCGGCGTGCCGCCCACCGGCCGCACCGTGGAAATTCCGCTGCTTGCCGTGGTGAAGTTCCGGGGCGACAAGCTCTATCACGAGCACATCTATTGGGACCAGGCCAGCGTGCTGGTGCAGGTGGGCCTGCTGGACCCCACCGGCTTGCCGGTGGCGGGCCGCGAGACCGCCGCCAAGTTGCTGGATGAAACCCTGCCGTCCAACACGCTGATGGCGCGTTGGAAAGACAGCGAGAACAAGTAGGAGCGCCTGATGTCTTACACCGACCAACAACTGTCCGAGATGGTGCGCGGCGACAGCGTGCACCGAGGCGTCTACACCGATCCGGCCATCTTCGACCTGGAGATGCAACGCATCTACGGCCGCGCCTGGATCTACGTGGGCCATGAAAGCCAGGTGCCCAAGACGGGCGACTATCACACCACCCGCGTGGGCGACCAGGACGTGCTGATGGTGCGCGCGTCCGATGGCCGCGTGCACGTGCTGTACAACCGCTGCCCGCACAAGGGCGCCAAGGTGGTGGCGGACGGCGAGGGCTGCGTGGGCAAGTTCTTTCGCTGCCCGTACCACGCCTGGACGTTCAAGCTGGACGGCAGCCATCTGGGCGTGCCGCTCAAGCAGGGCCTGGAAGGTACGTCGTATGACCCCACCGACCCGGCGTTCTCGATGCGCCGCCTGGCGCGCGTGGAAAGCTATCGCGGCTTCGTGTTCGCCAGCCAGGCCAAGGAAGGCCCGGCGCTGGTCGACTTCCTGGGCGGCGTGCGCTCGTCCATCGACAACCTGTGCGACCGCTCGCCGGTGGGCGAGGTGGAAGTGGCCGGCGGCATTTTCCGCGTGATGCAGCGGTCGAACTGGAAGGTGTTCTACGAAAACCTGCACGACACGATGCACGCCCGCGTCACGCACGAATCGTCCTACGCGGCGGCGCGCGACGAGGCCAAGGAAATGGGCGAAATGCCGCTTGAGCTGCACATCATGGACGGCAACGGCGAGCCCTACGAATTCTGGGAAAAGCTGGAGCTGCGCGCCTACGACAACGGCCACGGCTATATGGAAGGCATCTTCAACCCCGGCGCCGCCGAACGCGATCCGGTGTCGCGCGCGCACTTCGACACGCTGAGCGCCGCGTATGGTGAAGACCGCGCGCGTGAAATCCTGGGCATGAACCGCCACAACACCGTCATCTACGGCAGCGGCTCGCCTCACACGGTGTTCCAGCAATTTCGCGTGATTCGCCCCATCGCCGTGGACCGTACGCTGATCGAAATCCAGACGTTCCGCTGCAAGGGCGCGCCCGACGGCGTCTTCAAGCGCGCGATGCTGTACGCCAACGTCATCAATTCGCCGTCGTCCAACGTCATGCCCGACGACATCGAGCTCTACAACCGCTGTCAGGAAGGCAACGCCACGCGCGGCGGCGAATGGGTCAGCATGCACCGCTATCACGGTAGCGACCGCAGCGACGCGGACGGCATGGTGTCCGTCAACGGCACCAGCGAACTGCCCATGCGCAACCAGTTCCGCGCGTGGAAGACCTACATGGAAGCCGGCGCGGCGTCGCACGCGCCCGCCACGGGAGAAGGCGCATGCTGCTAGACCTGGATTTCGATGTCGGCACGGCCGACCTGTCGCCCGCCGAGGTGCCCGCCGATGCGTATCACCGCATCGCGCAGTTTCTGTATCGCGAGGCCCGGCTGCTGGACGAGCGCCGCTACGACGACTGGCAGGCGCTGTGGACGCAGGACGGCATGTACTGGATGCCGCGCGTGCACGGGCAGCAAAGCCCGTACGACCATATCTCGCTGTTCTGGGAAGACCGCATGCTGCGCGATGTACGCATCCGGCGGCTGGAGCATCCGCGCAACTGGTCGCAGCAGCCGCCCACGCGCAGCGTGCGGCTGGTGGGCGGGGTGCAGGTGGAAGGCGTGGACGCGGGCGGCAACCTGGTGGTGCATTCCGCGTTCCAGATGACCGAATGGCGCAAGCGACAGCCGCGCCAGCTGGCGGGCCGCTACACGCACAAGCTGGCCGCCGAAGGCGACAGCTGGCGCATCCGCATGAAGCGCGTGGACCTGGTCAATTGCGACGACGTGCACGATGTGTTCGAGGTGTTCGTGTGATGTTGGCGGATACCGCGGTGCTGGCGCTGCACTACCAGAACGACGTGCTGCATCCCGACGGCAAGATCCGCGTCGGGCTGGATGCGGACAACGGCGCGCGCCAGCGCCTGCTGGATAGCGCGGCGGCGCTGCTGGACGGTGCGCGCGCGCGATCGTTGCCCATCGTGCACGTGCGCATTGCGTTTCGTCCGGACTACGCCGACCTGCTGCCCAACTGCGCCATCTTTCGCAACGTGGCGTCCATTGGCGCGGTGCCAGAGGGCCAGTGGGGCAGCGAGTTCTACGACGGGCTGCAACCCGTGGCGGCAAGCCCGCGCGAGTTCGTGGTGAAGCACACCCGCATCAGCGCCTTCTACGGCACGCCACTAGAGGAAACGCTGCGCGTGATCGGCGCGCGCCGGCTGGTGGTGGCCGGCGTGGCCACGCATTCGGTGGTGGAAGGCACGGTGCGCCACGCCGCCGATATTGGTTTTGAGGTGATGGTGGCCGAGGACGCGTGCGCGTCCGCCGACCTGTCCGTGCATGAGGCCTCGCTGGCCAGCATGCGGCTGATTGCGCAAACGGGTTCGGTGGCGCAAGCGATGCGCTGGGCAGCCGCGCCGCATTGATCAAGGATTCTTCATGGACTTTTCAGGCTTTCCCGGCTTGGCCGGCAAGACCGCCATCATCACCGGCAGCACGCAGGGCCTGGGCGCGGACATCGCGCGCGGCCTGGCGGCGGCGGGCGCCAACGTGGTGCTGGTGGGGCGCAATGCACCGGCCGGCCAGGTACTGGCGCAAGAACTGGACGGGCGCGCGCTGTATTGCGAAACCGACATCGGCGAGGATGCGCAGATTCAGCGCTGCATCGACGCCGCGCTGGCGCGCTTTGGCCGGCTGGACATTCTGGTGAACAACGCCTGTCAGTACGCCGACCGCGGGCTGGCGTCATCGCGCGACGAATGGCACGCCACGCTGGACACCAACCTGGTGTCCGCCGCCATCTTCACGCAGCTGGCCGCGCCGCATTTGCCGCGCGGGGGCGTGGTGGTCAACATGGGCAGCACGGGCGGCAAGTTCGGCGCGGCCGGGCGCGCGCTGTATCCGGCATCCAAGGCGGCCATGCTGCAAATCACCAAGAACTTCGCGGTGGAATTGGCGCCGGCCGGCGTGCGCGTGCTGGCGGTGTCGCCGGCGTGGACGTGGTCGCCGTCCGTTGAACAGCTGTCGGGCGGATCGCGCCAGGCGGCGGACGCCGTGGGGGCGCATTTTCATCCGCTGGGCCGGGTCGGGTCGGGCGACGAAATTGCCGCCGCCGTGTGCTTCGCGTGCTCGGACGCGGCCTCGTGGATGACGGGTGTGGACATCCCGGTGGACGGCGGTTTTTCCATCCTGGGCCCCGACCGTGGCATTTCGCCGCGCGTGTGGTTCAAGGAACTGGCACCCTGAGCCGGCCGAGCCGAGCTAGCGGATAACGATCTCGCCTTCTTCCAGACCGGCCTTGCCGCCCACCTGGTCTTCCAGGAATTCCTGTACCTTGTTGCCCAGCTGAATCTTCGCGCCGCTGCAAAAGCGGCGGGTGGCGGTGACGGTGGCGGTGTGCAGCGGTTGCAGGTCGCGCACCAGTTGCCCCTCTTCCTCGTCCAGGGCGATCAAGTCGCCGCTGAGCTTGACGTGGGTGTTGCGCGCGCGCTCGACCACGTCGCCCGGGGCGCGTTGCGGATTAGCCTGCAAGAACATCAGCAGCTGTTCCAGCTTGGCCTTTTCCTCGTTCATCTTCAGGCGCTTGCGCGTCAACGCGGAACGCTTGATGTCGGCGTGCGGGTCCAGCCCGGCTTGGACCAGGGTGGGGATGCCCGACGGTGAACCGATGGTGCCGGCGCGCACGGCGTTCAGCGCGCGGATCTGGCCGCCGGTGATGGCGCTTTGCTGCGTGTTGGGCGGCCCGACGTGGACGCTGCCGCCTGCCGCGATGCTGCTCTGGCGGATCTCGCGTTCCACTTCCACGTCCTGCCCGGCGCTGATGATCGCGTTTTCGATGAACTTGGCGCGCAGCATGCCGCCACAGACGATGTGCGCGGTGCGCGCGGTGGCGGTCGGGTCCTGCAAGGCTTCCGCCATGCCGATGATGCCGCCCTTGACCGTGACGCTGCCGCCGGCTTCCACCAGGGCCGCTTCGATGGTGCCGTTGACCACGACGTCGCCCGTCACGCGCACTTCCATCGTGGCGGCGATGTCGCCGCGCACTTGCAGCGAGCCTTCAAAGGTGATGTTGCCGGTGGACAGGTTGACGGCGTCTACCTCGACCATCGGGTTCACCTGCACGCCGTGGCTGATCAAGGTGGGCGTGCCCGCAATGGTGGCGCGCAGCAGCAGCGGATCTTCTGGGTCCACCTCGACGCCGGACAGGTCCCGGGAGAACGGGGTGTCGGGCAGTTCATCCGGCAAGGCCGGTTCGCCCAGCACGGTGACGCCGTCCACGCCGGGCAGCGGTGGTATGCGGCGCATCAAGGGCGTGCCGGGCGATACCAGCAGCAGGCTGCCCAGGTCGCGGTAGTCCACCTGCGCCAACTCGTCGATTTCCTGCGCGCGCGGTTTCAGGCGGTCCAGCAGGCTTTCGAAGCGGGTGGGGGTGCCGCGCGTGGGCGGCGTGCCCCGGGCGATGACCACGGTTTCACGCGTGCCCTTTTCAACGGCCTCGGCCAGCGCCTGGTCGAGCACGCCGTGCACGATGCCGCGGTCGGCCACGGCCTGGCGCAGCGTGTCCAGCGTGACCGGCTTGCCGCCCTTGGGCGGGTGCAGCGTCAGCAGCGCGGTCATGCGGTTGGGGTCCAGTTCCAGCTCGAACGCGCCGTCCACCACCATGCCCACCGGGAATTGGACCGGTTCGGTGGCGGTGCGGCAGCGGTCGATAAAGGCCAGCACGGCGTGGTTGTCCAGCGCTTCGGCGCCCCAGCCGTTGGCGACGGCGGCGGCGGTCAGCGTGTCCCAGCTGGGGATGTCGGTATTGAAGGGCGGGGCGGGTTCGGCTTCGACGGCCAGGTCGGCGTCGGCCTGCTGCGCATCGGCGTCGCCGTCGGCGCAGGCGGAGCGCGAGTCGGACGCGGCGTCTGGACCGGCGCCGGCAGAGGATTGTGCGGGGTCTTGGGCAGAGGGGTCCGGGCGTGGGGGCGGCGTGTAGATTGCCGTCAGGACGTTGGTGCTGGCTTCCAGCACCAGCTGGAGCGTGTTTTCTGCGTCCATCTTTGCCTCTCCGTGCCTGGCACGATCGGCCAGGTTCATTCATTTGGAAAATAATCGAAATATTACGACATATTGAGCTTCGCGTCCGCCGTATGTCCTAGGTATGTCCCCCAGGTTCCCAGCGGGCGCATCCTCGGGCAAGGGACTAGGGCGTAGGGCCTAGCGACAAACCGGGTCGACCGCCGCAGCATAGGGGCTCGCCAACGCGTCTTTGGACGCCGCCGGAGCCCCAACCATGGACCCTCGACACCGACCCATTCCGCTGGCCTTCAACGCCTTTGTGGCACGTGCGGGCGGCATGGCGGTGCTGATGGCGATTGCGTTGGGCGCTCTGGCGCTGGCGCCCTCGCGCCCCGCGCAGGCTGCCGAGATCTACCGCTACAAGGACCCCTACGGCGTCTGGCGCGCCATGAAGGTGCCGACCGGCTATGCCAAGCATTACAAGCGGGCGCAGACGCGGACGGCGTGGCGGGGCAACGGCATGAAGGCCTGTCTGGACTGCGCGCCGCAAGCCGGCGACGGCGCCCGCCTGGCCGCGCTGGCGCCGACATCACGCGCGCTGCGCTGGGGCGAGGCCATGCCTACCGCGCACGATGGCCTGATCGAACGGGCCGCCCAGGACTCGGGCGTGGACCGCGCCTTGCTGACGGCGGTCATTGCGATTGAATCGGGTTTTCGTAGCGATGCGCGTTCGCCCAAGGGCGCGCTGGGCTTGATGCAGCTGATGCCCGCGACGGCGGCGTCGGTGCTGGCGGTGGACGATATCGAGCGCGCCCTGGTGGACCCGGCAACGAATGTGCGGGCGGGCTCGCGCCATCTGCGTCGGCTGATCGACCAGTATCCCGGCCGGCTGGATCTGGCGCTGGCGGCGTACAACGCGGGGGAAGGGGCGGTGCGCAAATACGATGCGGTGCCGCCGTATGCCGAAACGCAGGCGTATGTGCGGGACGTGACTGCCCTGTACGAGCACTACAAAACGCCCTGAACAAAAACCGGCGCCAGGCTTGCCGCCCGGCGCCCGTGTCGCCCGGATGCCTAGATGGCGGCGAAGACCTTTTCAGCGATATCCAGCGTGGACTGGATCACCGCGTCGTCGTGCGTGGCCGACACAAAGCCCGCTTCGAATGCCGACGGCGCGAAGTGCACGCCGTGGTCCAGCATGGCGTGAAAGAAGCGGTTGAACGCGGCGGTATCGCATTGCGAGACTTCGGCGAACGACGTCGGGATCGTGTTGCTGAAGTAAATGCCGAACATGCCGCCCACCGAGTCGGCCGAAAACGCCAGGCCGGCGGCGCGAGCGCGTTCTTGCAGGCCCTGGGCCAGCTTGGCGGTTTGCGCGGCCAGCTTGTCATAGAAGCCGGGCGCGGCAATCAAACGCAGCGTGGCCAGGCCGGCGGCCACGGCCACCGGGTTGCCCGACAGCGTGCCCGCCTGGTAGACGCCGCCCAGCGGGGCGATGTGCTTCATCACGTCGGCGCTGCCGCCGAAGGCGCCCACCGGCATGCCACCGCCGATCACCTTGGCCAGCGTGGTGATGTCCGGCTTGACGCCGGTCAGCCCCTGCACGCCTTGCGGACCCACGCGGAAACCCGTCATCACTTCGTCAAAGATCAGCAGCGCGCCGTGCTGGGTGCAAACTTCGCGCAGCCCTTCCAGGAAACCGGGCGCGGGCTTGATCAGGTTCATGTTGCCGGCAACCGGCTCGACGATGATGCAGGCGATGTCGGCGCCGTGCTGGGCGAAGGCTTCGCGCACGGCATCCAGGTTGTTGTATTCCAGGG
This sequence comes from Achromobacter sp. LC458, assembly GCF_001005835.2. NCBI lineage: Bacteria > Pseudomonadati > Pseudomonadota > Betaproteobacteria > Burkholderiales > Alcaligenaceae > Achromobacter > Achromobacter sp. LC458. The sequence continues at coordinate 53,275 of NZ_LBHW02000032.1, read as the reverse complement.
TAAGCGTGTGCGACACGAATTCCGGCGGCACCCCGGCCGAGCTGGGGTTGCCGAAGGTCAGCAGGCCCGAACCGGCCTTGACCAACAGGCTGTCGGAGTGCCCGTGATAGCAGCCTTCGAACTTCACGATCTTGGCGCGGCCGGTGGCGCCGCGCGCCAGCCGGATGGCCGTCATGGTGGCTTCGGTGCCCGAGCTGACCAGGCGCACCTGTTCCAGCGAGGGCAGGCGCGAGATCAGCACTTCGGCCAGATCGATTTCGGCTTCGGTGGGGGCGCCGAACGACAAGCCGTTGACGGCCGCCTCCTGCACCGCGCGCACCACTTCGGGGTGCGAATGGCCCAGGATGGCGGGGCCCCAAGAACCCACGTAATCGATGTACTGCTTGTCGTCCGCGTCCCACACGTACGGCCCTTGCGCGCGCTTGATGAAGCGCGGCGTGCCGCCCACGGAGCGGAAGGCGCGCACGGGCGAGTTGACGCCGCCGGGGATGCTGCGGCAGGCGCGATCGAAAAGCTGTTCGTTACGGGACATGGCGTTCAAGGCTTGCGAAGAGGGTTGGCGGAATAGGGCGCGGAGCAGGCCACCGCGGCGGCACGGATGCTGGGCGCTTCGAAAAGGGCGGTGATGACGGCGATGGCGTCGGCGCCGGCCTGGGCCACCAGCGGCGCGTTGTCGGGCGTGATGCCGCCGATGGCGACCACGGCGGGCCGGGGCGCGTCGCGCTCGTCGACGAGGCGGCGCGCTTCGGTCAGCACCGACAGCGGCGCGCGCACGGTGTCCGGCTTGACGGTGGACGCGAACATGGCGCCAAAGGCGATGTAGTCGGCGCCGGCGTCCAGCAGTTCGCGGGCGCGGGTCAGGTCGTCGTAGCTGGAGCCGCCCAGAATCAGGTCGGGGCCGGCTTCGGCGCGGATGTGCGCCAGGCTTTCGTCGTCGCGGCCGACGTGCGCGCCGTCGGCGCCCACGTCAAGCGCCAGGCGCCAGTCGTCGTTGATCAGGAACACCACGCCAAGCTCGCGGCACAGCGGCGCCAGGGCGCGCGCTTGCGCCGCACGCACGGCGTCGGGCACGTTCTTGCGGCGCAATTGCAGGGAGCGCATGCCGCCCTCAGCGGCCTTGCGCACGGCTTGCAGCAGGCGGTCGGTGTCGTCCCATTCGGGCGTTACGCCGTACAGGCCGGAAGGAAAGCGCAGGGGTTTCATTGCGGTTGGATCCGGTTGGGAATGCGCCGGCCCATGCCTGGCAGGAAGCTGGCGGCCACCGAGGCATCGGCATGCGCCAGGCCCTGGCGCACGGCTTCCGGCATGTCCAGCCCGCGCGCCAGCATGGCGGTGATGGCTGTGGCGGCCAGGCCGCCGGCGTCGCCGTTGCGGTCGGGCGGGGTCTGCCAGGGCCAGGTGTGGGTCTGGCCGCTGGGGCCGAGCAGCACGTTGGCGAAGTGGCCGGGCCGCTGCGGGCTGCCCAGCACCAACACCCACTGCGCGCCCGCCGCCACCAGGGCGTGCATGGGGGACGGGGCGTCCCCGATATCGATGTCGCCGTCGGCGTGCCACTGGGCCAGCCGCAGGTGTTCGATGACAAGCAGATTCGTCTGCGGCAGCACCAGCTCCAGCGTCGCGGCCAGGAGGTCGTCGGCGTCGTCTTCATCGGCGGCGTCGGCGGGCAGCGGGGCGCGCTGGCCCAGGTGCAACACCAGCGGCACCTGGCTGTAGTCAGCGGCCACCTGCGCGGCCACGCTTGCCGTTTCCGCGGTGTATAGTCCGCCCACCTTGATGGCCTGCACGGACATATCTTCCAGCAGGCAGCGTGCCTGGTCGTCCAGCAGGTCGGGCGAAACGGGATGGATTTCTTCGATGCCGGCAGTGTCCTGCACAGTCAGTGCGGTCACGGCCGCCAGGCCATGACAGCCCAGGCGGGCGCAGGTAACGGCGTCCGCGGGCAGGCCGTCCGATCCCGAGGGATCAAACGGGCCGAAGACCAAAACGAGAGGGGGGGTAACGGGGGCCACGTGGACAGCGCTTGAGCTTTGAGCGGAGTACCCGGACTCATTTTGAGGTGAATCAGGGGAACCCCTATTGGGTTTCGGTAAGATTGTCCCCATTCTAATGGAAGCCCCCCACCTTTGCCCCGCCACGGGGAACCGGGTCGGGAATTGATGTAAGAGAGAACTATGCGTACTTGGATGTGTCTGATTTGCGGCTGGGTCTATGACGAAGAGGCCGGCCTCCCCGACGAAGGTATCGCGCCCGGCACCCGCTGGGAAGACGTGCCGCCGAACTGGGTCTGTCCCGAATGCGGCGCCCGCAAAGAGGATTTCGAATTGATGGAAATCTGAACCCGACCCGCTGACCCATTCCGCCAGGGCTCGTAAGATGGGGCATCGCCCCATCCACCGCAACCGACGACGGTTTGCCGACAGGCAAGATGGCCACGCCGCCGTGTGCCACGTCGACGGTTCTTTCAGACTACCCAAAGGGGTTGCCATGACGGAAAAACACCATGAATCCGCCACCACGCAGGCGGCCAACTTTGCCAACCAGTTCCTGATCGCCATGCCCGGCATGGTCGAGGGCAGCCTGGCCGGCTCGGTCATCTACGTGTGCGAACACACCGAGCGCGGCGCGCTGGGGCTGGTCATCAACCGGCCTACCGACCTGACGCTGGGCACCTTGTTCGAGCGCATCGAACTGACGCTTGAAATCGGCCCCGTCAAAGACACGCTGGTTTATTTCGGCGGCCCGGTCCAGACCGACCGCGGCTTCGTGCTGCACGCGCCAGCCGGCGACTACAGCTCCAGCATCAAGATGGGCGCCATGGCGCTGACCACCTCGCGCGACGTGCTGCAAGCCGTGGCCGACGGCAACGGCCCCGAACGCATGCTGGTCACGCTGGGTTATGCCGGCTGGGGCGCGGGGCAGCTGGAAAGCGAGATGGGCCAGAACGCGTGGCTCAATGTCGGCGCCGACGATCACATCATCTTCGACGTACCCGCCGAAGACCGATATCCGGCCGCGCTCAAGCTGCTGGGCATCGATCCGGTCATGCTGGCGGGCGATGCGGGCCATGCCTGAAGAAACACTGCTTGGTTTTGACTTCGGCGAAAAAAAGATCGGCATCGCCATCGGCAACACGCTGACGCGCCAGGCGCGCCCGCTGGAAATCATCTTCAGTGAAATCCGCGATGCGCGCTTTGGCCGCATCGCGGCGCTGTTGCAGGAATGGCAGCCGCACCGTGTGGTGGTAGGGCTGGCGCTTGACGCCGATGGCGGCGAACAACCCGCCACCGCGCGCTGCCGCCGCTTCGCCAACCAACTGCACGGCCGCTTCGGCATCGCCGTTGAACTGGTCGACGAACGCGGTTCCAGCATGGAAGCGCAGCGGCTGCTGGGCACGCACGCCGCCGACGACGCGATGGCAGCGGCTGTTATCCTGCAACGATATCTGGATACCCTGCCAGCGCCGTGATACGCGCGGCCCGGCTTCTTCTATGCTCAATCCGCAACTTGATCGCCGCGGCGAACTCATCCATCTGCTGACAACGGAAGGGCTGCCCAAGCGCCACGTCCAGCGCTTGCTTGACGATGCGCGCGGCTATGCCCGCTCGGCAGAGACGGCGCCGACGCTTTCCGTGCCCGTCTCCCCCACGTCGTTCTCCGCCACGTCGTTCTCCCCCACATCGTTCTCCCCGACGCCCTTCTCCCCCACGTCCGACGCCATCGTCGCGCCATGTCCCGTGTTCCTGTCCCTGGCTGACGACCGCGAGGCGTATGCCGCCTGCGCGACGCGCCTGTCCCTGCTGCCCGTGGTCCTGGACGCGCAAGCCGTGGACCCGCACGCCGGCGATCCCCTAGCGCAGACCGTGGCCGGTTTGCAGCCGGGCGTGCTGGTATTGCGCCACGTGGCCAGTGGCGCGGCGCATTGCGCCGCCGCGCATGCCGCGCCGGGACTGCGCATTCTTAATGCCGGCGATGGCTCGCATGCCGACCCCTTGCCTGCCCTGGCGCTGGTGCAGGCGATGCTGAACGCAAGGCAGGACCTGACCAACCTGGCCGTGACGCTGGTGGGCGACGTGCGCCATTGCGGCGTGGCGCGTTCCGTCATCCACGCCATGACCACGCTGGGCGTGCCCGAAGTGCGCGTGGTCGCGCCGCGCACCTTGCTGCCGGAAGGCTTGCCGCAGCTGGGCGTGCGCGAATGCGGCAGCCTGTACGAAGGCTTGCTGGACGCCGACGTCATCATCGTCTTGCCGTTGAAGGTCGAGCAGATCAGCGGCGCGCTGCTGCCGTCCGCGCGCGAATACGCACATGGCTACGGCCTGACGCCCGCCGCGCTTGCCGCCGCCAAACCCGATGCGCTGCTGTTGCCCGTGGGCGCATTGACGCCGGGCGTGGAAGTGGACGGCGACGTGGCCGCCAGCCTGCCGCCCGTGCAGGCGCAGTTGGCGGACCTGGAACAGCATCTGCGCCTGGCCGCGTTGAGCCTGCTGGCCGGAGACGCGCCATGAGGCTGCATATCGCCAACGGCCGCCTGATCGATCCCGCCAATGCGGTGGACGGGCGGCACGATCTTTACCTTGCCGACGGCCATGTCGTCGCGGTGGGCACCGCGCCCGACGGCTTCCAGGCCGACCGTGTATTCGATGCGCAGGGCTTGGCCGTGTTGCCCGGCCTGGTCGACTTGTCGGCCCGGGTCGCGCAGCCTGGCCACGCGACCGGTCTGGCCTTCGCGCCCGCCGAATTGCGCGCGGCATTGGCAGGCGGCGTGACGCGCCTGGTGATGCCGCCGGATGCCGACGCCGCGCCGGACGAACCGGGCAAGGTCGACGCGCTGATGCGCCAACAGGAAGCCGGCCACCCGCGCATCTACCCGCTGGGCGCGATGACGGTTGGGCTGGCGGGCCAGACGCTGACGGAAATGGGCTTGCTGGCCCAAACCGGTTGCGTGGCGTTCGCACAGGGCGAACATGGCATCGCGGATACCCGTGTGCTGTGGGGCGCGATGCGTTATGCCAGCGGGCTGGGCCACACGCTGTGGCTGCGCCCGCAAGACCCGTGGTTGGCGCCGTGCGCCGTGGTTGCCGGGGGCGCCTATGCCGAACGGCTGGGGCTGGAAGGCCTGCCGCCGCAAGCGGAAACGATTGCGCTGAATACGATTTTTGAATTGCAGCGGGCAACGGGCGCGCGCGTGCACCTGACGCGGTTGTCCACGGCGGCGGGCTTGGCGCTGCTGCGCGCGGCCAAGCGCGAGGGGCTGGCGGTGACGGCGGACGTGTCGGTCCACAACCTGCACCTGACCGACGTGGACATCGGATTCTTCGACACGCACTACCACCTGCAACCGCCGCTGCGCGGCCAGCGTGACCGCGACGCCATCCAGGCGGCGTTGGCCGACGGCCTGGTTGCGGCGCTGTGTTCCGACCACACGCCCGTGGACACGCTGGGCAAGGCGGCGCCGTTCGCGTCGTCCACGCCAGGGGCAACGGCGTTGGAGCTGTTGCTGTCCTTGACCTTGAAATGGGCGCGCGACCATCGTGTGCCGCTGGCCGACGCGCTGGCGCGCGTCACATCCGGCCCCGGCGCCGTGTTGAACAGCCTGGAGAATCGCCGGACGGTCGGCTTGGCGTTTGCCCCGGCAGTCGGCTCAGCAAGCAGCGCGGCGCAGGCCGGGCAACTGGGCGTGGGTGCGCCCGCCGATGCTTGCGTGGTGGACCTGGACGCCGAATGGCTGGTGACGCCGTCGGCGCTGCAAAGCCGCAGCCCGCACACGCCGTTCGCGGGTATGATGCTGCCCGGTCGGGTACGCGCCACCGTGGTCGGTGGCCAACTGGCCTGGGAGACTTCAGTTTGAAGCTGCTGCGCTTTGTCTTACGGCTGGCCCTGGTGCTGCCGCTGATTGTCTATGGCCTGGTGTGCGTGGGCCTTGTCTACCCCTTCATCCGCCCCGCGACGCGCGCCTGGCTGAACCGTTCATGGTCTCGCGCGTTGATGGCCGTCTGTGGCCTGAAGGTCGCTTTCAAGGGCGAACCCCGCATGACCGGGCCCGTGCTGCTGGTGGCTAACCATGTGTCGTGGATCGATATCTTCGTCCTGAATTCCGCGCGCCCCACCTCGTTCGTCGCCAAAAGCGAGATCCGCAAATGGCCGGTGATCGGCTGGCTGGTGGCGGGCGCCGGCACCTTGTTCATCGAACGCGGCCAACGGCACGCGGTGCACGCGATGGGCGAGGCCATGCAGGCCCGGTTCAAGCTGGGCGATGCGGTGGGGCTGTTTCCCGAAGGCACCACGACCGAAGGCTTCGACCTGCTTCCATTTCATGCCAGCCTGTTCGAACCGGCGCGTTCGGCGGCCGTTGAGATCCAGCCGGTGGCGCTGCGCTTCTTGCGCCACGGCAAGCGCGACGGCTTTGCCGCCTTTGTTGGCGAAGAAAGCCTGGTGGCCAATCTTTGGCGCGTGTTGGGCGCGACGGGGCTGGCCGTTGAAGTGGTGTTCCTGCCGCCGCTGGCGGCGCGGCATCCGGATGGCAGCCTGCCTACGCGGCTGGAGCTGTCGCATCAGGCTCGCGACGCAATCCTGGGCGTGTTGTAACGCCCGCGCCAGACCCACCGGCGGGCTTCAGATGCCGCCGGAAAACTCGCAGCAACTCTCGGCCAGCTCGGCCACGCTTTCACAAAACGCCACGTCCGCGTCACGGCGAAACATCGCGCTGTAGACCGATTGCGGCGGCGCGGTGCTGGTGCGCGCAATCACCAGCTGCTTCTTGCTGACCATGTCCGCAAAGTAATCGCGCGGCAGGCAGCTGACGCCAAAGCCGGCGGCGGTCAGCCCCGCCATTGCGATCAGGCTGTTGATCGTGAAGATATTGCTGTCGGGCGTGTGCGGCCGCAGCCACCCGTCGTAAATCATGTTCAAGCCCGATTCGCGGCTTTGCCGCAGCAGCGGCAGGCGCGCGATGTCGGCGGGCGTGTAGACGCGGCTGGCGTCGATCAGGTCGGGGCTGCCCATCCACGCGAATTCCAGCCGCTGTAGCGCCACCACCTGCAAGTTGGGTTCCGCGAATTCCCCATGCAGGAACGCCATGTCCAGCTGCCCGGCCTGCAAGCGCTTGAGCAGGTCGGCGCCCAGGTCGATGTGCGGCTCAAGCGTGATGCGCGGATAGTGCGCGCGCAGCAGGCGGATCAGCGCGGGCAGCCACGTCATCGCCGTGATCTCGGTGATGCCGAAGCGAAACGTTCCGGTCAGCGTGTGCTGGCCCTTCAAGCGCACCAGCAAGCGGTCGCGATGCCCCAGCATTTCTTCGGCTAGCGCATAGACCTCGTGCCCGCGCGCCGTCAATTCCGCGCGGTGGCCCGAGCGGTCGAACAGCGCCACGTCGAAGTCCGCCTCCAGTTCCTGGATGCGCTTGGTGATGGCCGATTGCGTGGTGTGCAGCTTTTGCGCCGATGCCGAAAACGTGCCCAGCCGCACGGTCCAGTACAGCGCCTCGATCTGCTTGAAGGTCAGCATGCCGAGCCCTGAGCAAGGGTGATGTTCATTCCGAAATTTCCGCCTAGGGCTAACCCGTATATTCTTAAAAGCGATATAGATCGTGGAAATTTAATCCCTTTTTCTGAAAACGAAAAGCTCGCAACATGCGATCTGAACCCACCCCGACCGCCGGCATCCCGAAGCCTTACCCCCCTTGCCACCGGCGGCTTTCGATAGAGGACGTTGCAGATCGTCATGGCTCAGATTCTTACCGGCGCACGCCAATTGCCGGCTTCCCCCGTTGCTCCCGCCGCCGTACTCCAAGCCCTGGCCGGCATCGTCACGCCGCACCTTAGCGACAACCTGGCGCGCCGCGAAGGCATCTCGGGCCTGCACCGCTACAACCGCAGCGGCAAGCTTGTTGGCACTGCCTTGACCGTCAAGACCCGCCCGGGCGACAACCTGATGATCTACAAGGCCATGATGCAGATCCAGCCCGGCCACGTGCTGGTGGTGGATGCGGGCGGCGACTTGTCCAACGCCGTGCTGGGCGAAATCATGAAGCGCTATTTGCAACTGCACGGCTGCGCCGGCGTGGTGGTCGACGGCGCGATCCGCGACGTGGCCGCGTTCGAGGCCGACAGCTTTCCCTGCTATGCGCGCGGCCACATCCATCGTGGCCCGTACAAAGACGGCCCGGGCGAAGTCAACGTGCCCGTGTCGATCGGCGGCCAGGTCATCCAACCCGGCGACATCCTGGTGGGCGACGAAGACGGCCTGGTCAGCTTTCCCGCGTCCGACGCGCAAAGCCTGATCGAGGCCGCGCACGCGCACGCCGCCAAGGAAGAACGCATCATGGCCGAGATCGCCAAGGGCGATAAGACGCAAAGCTGGATGCAGGCCGCGTTTGCCGCCAAGGGGCTGGCATGAACGCCGCCGACACCGCCTTCCTGGCTGACCGCGCCCTGGCCATCAAGCCATCGCCCAGCATGGCCGCCAAGACGCGCGTGGATCAACTGCGCGCGCAGGGCCGCGACATCGTCGACTTCACGGTCGGTGAGCCGGACCTGCCCACGCCCGCGCACATCGTGCAGGCTGGCATCGACGCGCTGAACAGCGGCGACATCCGCTACACCGCATCGGTCGGCGCCAAGCCGCTGCTGGAAGCGGTGCGCGCCAAGTTCCAGCGCGAGAACGGCCTGGACTACGGCCTGGACGAACTGATCGTGGGCGTGGGCGCCAAGCAGCTCATCTTCACGGCGCTGGCCGCCTCCGTGCAGGCCGGCGACGAAGTCATCATCCCCGCGCCGTACTGGGTGTCGTACCCGGACATGGTGCTGGTCAACGACGGCAAGCCGGTGGTGGTCGCCTGCCCCGAAGCCGACGGCTTCAAGCTGACGCCGCAAGCGCTGGAACAAGCCATCACGCCACGTACGAAGTGGCTGCTGCTGAACACCCCCAGCAACCCCACCGGCGCGATGTACAGCGAAGCGGAGCTGCAAGCGCTGGGCGAGGTGCTGGCGCGCCATCCCCACGTGTGGTTGCTGACCGACGAAATCTACGAACACCTGGCGTATGGCGATGCGCGCCATGCCTCGCCGGCGGCCGTGGTGCCGGCGCTGGCGGGCCGCACGCTGACCATCAACGGCGTGTCCAAGGCCTATGCGATGACGGGTTGGCGCCTGGGTTACGCGGGCGGTCCCAAGCCGCTGATCCGCGCCATGGCCACGCTGATCTCGCAAAGCACCAGCTGCGTCAGCGCCATCAGCCAGGCGGCCGCCCGCGTGGCCTTGACCGCAGACCAGCGCTGCGTCACCGACGCCGCCGCCATCTTCCATGCGCGGCGTGACCGCATCGTGTCTTTGCTGAACGCCGTGCCCGGTATTCGCTGCCCGCAACCGCAGGGCGCGTTCTACGTCTATCCGTCGGTGGAAGGCTTGCTGGGCAGGCGCACGCCCGGCGGCCGCGTGCTGCAAACCGATTTGGACGTGGTGATGTACCTGCTGGATGACGCGGGTGTCGCCGTGCTGGACGGCGCGGCCTATGGCTTGTCGCCGTACCTGCGCCTGAGCTTTGCCACATCGATGGAAAACATCGAAGAAGGATGCCGCCGCATCGCCCAGGCTTGCGCGGCGCTGGATTGAACTACATACCGATACTCAAGGGGAATATTCATGAAGACCACCATCGCCAGCCTTCTTGCCGCCGTGGGCGTTGCCGCCACGCTGGCGCCCGCCGCGCACGCGGACACGTTGCAGGACATCAAGGCGCGCGGCAAATTCATTTGCGGCACCATGGGCACCGCCGAGCCCTTCAGCTTTCAGGACCCCAAGACCCGTGCCGTGGTCGGCTATGAAGTCGATATGTGCCAGGCCGTGGCCGACAGCCTGGGCGTGCCGCTGGAGCTCAAGCTGATCGCCGTTGAGGCCCGCATCCCCGAACTGATCGCGGGTCGCGTCGACGTGGTGGCGGCCAACCTGGGCTGGAGCCCCGAACGCGCGCAGCAGATCGATTATTCGCACCAGCATTTCGTCAGCCTGCAAAAGATCCTGGCCCGCGATTCCGAGAAAGACCTGAAGGCGCCCGCCGACCTGGCCGGCAAGCGCGTCAGCGCCGTGCGCGGCTCGTCGTCCGAGCAAGGCGCTCGCAAGAACATCCCCAACGTGGACCCCGTGACGTTCAAGGACCCCAGCGGCGCGTTCCTGGCCTTGCAGCAAGGCAAGGTCAGCGGCTTTGTCGGGTCTGAGCTAATGCTGGTCAAGCTTCAGCATCAGGCCGCCACCAGCGCCGTGCCCGTCAAGATTCTGGAGCCGGCGCTGTTCGTGGAGCCCTGGGGCATGGGCGTGCGCAAGGGCGACACGGCGATGTTGAACCAGGTGAACAAGGTGCTGGACGGCATGGAGGCATCTGGCCAGGCCGGTAAGGTGTTCGACAAGTGGTTCGGCGCCGGCACGCAGTTCAACATGAAGCGCGACTTCCGCATCGAAGCCATCAAGGGTTGATGCGCGACGCGCGCCGGAGCCTGTCTCGATGCATTACGTTTTCGACTTCAACGCCATTTTCCAGGGCGAGTATCCAACGTGGCTGTGGAGGGGATTCGTCACCACCCTGGCGCTGGCGGGGCTGTCCTGGGTGCTGGCGTTCGGCGTGGGCAGCCTGCTGGCGGTGATCCGCCTGACGGGCTCGCCCGTGGCCAACGCGGTGATCGCCACCTATGTGGCGTTTCATCGCAACGTGCCCATGCTGGTGCACATCCTGTTCTGGTACTTCGGCGTGCCGGCGCTGCTGCCGCAAGGGGCCAGCGACTGGCTCAACAGCCACGGCAGTGAATTCATCATGTCGTGCATCGCCATCGCGCTGGTGATGTCGGCCTACATCTGCGAAGACCTGCGCAGCGCCGTGCGCGGCATTGCGCCGGGGCAGGTCGAGGCCGCGCGGGCGCTGGGCCTGGGCTTCCTGCGCACCATGCGCTGCGTGGTGCTGCCACAGGCGTTTCGCATCGCCATTCCGCCGCTGCTGAACCAGACGCTGCTGTTGTTGAAGAACACCAGCCTGGCGATGGCGATCGGGGTGACGGAGCTGACGGCGGCCGGGCGCGAAATCGAGAACTACACGTTCCGCACGTTCGAGGCCTATGCGGTGGTGACGGTGATTTATCTGGTGCTGTCGTTCCTCATCATGGGTGGTGGCGCGATCTTGCAACGACGGTATCGTCCGCTGGGGGCGCGCTGATATGTGGGACATCCTGAAAGACAACTGGCTGCTGCTGCTGATCGGGCAGTATCCGCACGGCCCGGTCGGTGGCCTGGTCGCCACGCTGGGCCTGGCGGCGATCAGCCTGGCGTTGGCGCTGCCTTGCGGCGTGCTGCTGGCGCTGGGCCGGATCAGCCCCTACCGGATCTTCTACTGGCCGTCGTCGGCCGTGGTGTATCTGGTGCGCGGGCTGCCGCTGCTGATGTTTATTTTCTGGGCATACTTTTTTGTGCCGCTCATCATCGGCCGGCCCGTGGCGGGCACGACCACGATGGTGGTTGCGCTGGTGTGCTACGAAAGCGCGTACCTGGCCGAGATCATCCGCGCCGGCATCCAGGCGTTGCCGCCCGGACAGCAAGAGGCCAGCCGGGCGCTGGGCCTGTCGTATATGCAGACGATGCGGCGCGTGATCCTGCCGCAGGCGCTCTACAACATGCTGCCCAGCATGCTGAGCCAGTTCGTCTCGACGGTGAAGGAAACGTCGCTGGCCTACGTCATCAGCGTGCAGGAGCTTACCTACGCCGCCAACCAGATCAACAGCGTGTTGCTGACCAAGCCGTTTGAAGTGTTCGGCTTGCTGGCGATGACCTATTTTGTTTTGAATTTTGGCCTGAGTTCCTTGGTGCACCTGACCGAACGACGTATCGGCAGACGGCGCGCCGGGCTGGGGGCCGCCCCTAAAGTGGTGCCGACATGATCCGATTTTCACAAGTGCAGAAGTGGTATGGCGATTACCAGGCGCTGGCCGACGTGACCGAAGAGGTCAGGCAGGGCGAAGTCGTCGTCGTGTGCGGGCCGTCGGGGTCGGGTAAATCCACCTTGATCCGCACCATCAACCGGCTGGAACCCATCCAGAAGGGCCTCATTGAAGTGAACGGGCAGGACATCTACGGGCCGAAGGTGCACCTGGACCAGCTGCGCAGCCACATCGGCTTCGTGTTCCAGCAGTTCAACCTGTTCCCGCATCTGTCCGTGCTGGAAAACCTGATGCTGGCGCCGCTGCAATTGAAACGCGCGCGGCGTCCCGAAGCGCGCGAGCGGGCGCTGCAATTGCTGGAACGCGTGGGCCTGTCGCACAAGGCAGAGGCGTATCCCGCCCAGTTGTCGGGCGGTCAGCAGCAACGCGTGGCGATTGCGCGTGCGTTGGCGATGAACCCGCCCGTGATGCTGTTTGACGAGCCGACCAGCGCGCTGGACCCCGAGATGGTGGGCGAGGTGCTACAGGTGATGAAGGGCCTGGCCAAGGACGGGATGACGATGGTGTGCGTGACGCACGAAATGGGTTTCGCGCGTGAAGTGGCGGACCGCGTGTGGTTCATGGATGCCGGGCGCATCGTGGAAACGGGCACGCCCGACGCGTTCTTCAGCCGGCCCGCAACGGTGCGGGCGCAGAAGTTCCTGGCCGAAATCCGTCACTGAGCGCGTGACGGGGTCAGTCCGACAGCGGGTTCTGGAATTGCGAGCACTTGACCTGGACCAGCTTGCGGTCTTGCAGGCGCAAGGCCGTCAGCGCGCCGCCCCAGACGCAGCCCGTGTCCAGGCAGATCACGTCGGGGCGCTGTAGCAGGCCCAGCGTGGACCAGTGGCCGAACACGGTTGTGATGTCGCGCGTGGCGCGATTGGGCACGTCAAACCAGGGCACCAGGTTGGGTGGCCACGCGCCGGGGGCCACCTTGGTGGCAAATTCCATGTGGCCGTTGGGCGTGCACAGGCGGATACGCGTCAGCGCGTTGATGATGACCCGCATCCGCTTGCCGCCCTTGTGGTCTTCTTTCCACGTGGCCGGCTCGTTGCCGTACATCTTTTGCAGCGCCTTGTGCCAGTTCGGGCCGCGCAGCGCGTCCTGCACTTCGCCGGCCAGTGACAGGGTCTTGGCCACGTCCCACTTGGCCAGCGTACCGGCGTGCACCAGCAGATGGCCTTGTTCAAAATGGGCCAGCGGGCGAAAGCGCAACCAGTTGATGAGTTCGGCGGCGTCGGGCGCGCGCAGGATCGGGTCCAGCGTGTCGGACTTGGACGGCTTGCGCACGCCGGCCGCGGCGGCCAGCAGGTGCAGGTCATGGTTGCCCAGCACCGAGGTGGCGCGGTCGCCCAGATCGATGATGCGGCGCAGGGTTTCCAGCGATTGCGGCCCCCGGTTGACCAGGTCGCCCGCGAACCAGAAGCGCGAACGGGGGTCTCCGACCAAGTCGGGATGGGCCAGCAAGCGGTCCAGCGGCGAGCAGCACCCCTGCACGTCGCCGATCATCCAGATACTGCCGTTCATGCGGGACTCTTGCTCCAGGGCCAGCGTTGTTGGACCACGCGCGTGATCGTGTGGCGGTATTCCATGTAGCTCATCGCGCCCAAGGCCAGGGCCATGGCACCGATGTTCGGACCCAGCGCTGTCAGCCATGACGGCCATTTGCCCAGCATGCCGACGTTAAGCGCCAGCTGGTTCAGCATGAAGAAGCCCACGCCCAGCAAGATGCCGATGAACACTTTGGCGCCCACGCCGCCACGGCGGGTTTGCATCAGGCCGATAGGCGCGGCAATGGTGATCATCACCAGCAGCGTGAACGGATACGCCAGTTTGCGCCACAGGGCCACCACCTGTCGACCATATTGCAGCTGGTTGTCGCGCAAGTACTGCACGTAGTCCAGCAGCGTGACGATGGACATGCGTTCGGGCGTCAGCACGCGGGCCAGCAGGCGTTCGGCGCTAAGCGTGGTGTCCACCGTGCGCTCGGGCACCTTGGCGACCGAGGCGGGCGGGTTCTTGGGTTGGCGCGCGTTGGCCAGTGCTTCGGCCGCGTCGTCGTCCAGGCGGGTTTCCGACACGTCTTTCAGCACCAGGTCGCCATGCGCGAACAGGCCGGTGGGCGCCGTGGACAGCACGGTCAGCGTCTGGTCTTTCTTGAATTCGTAAAGGGTGATGCCGGCCACCTGGCCGTCGCCCTTGAGTTCGGCGATGTTGATGATGCGCATGCCGCCGTTAGCGGTGGGTTCCTTGAACCAGTAGCCGCTTTTCAGGCGGTCGCCGCCGGCCTTGCCGCGAAACATCAGGTTGGCTTCGCCGCTTTTGATTTCGGCCCAGGGCGTGACGTATTCGGACAACAGGGCGGCGCCGATCATCAGCGGGATGGTCACCACCCACAGCATGCGCAACAGCCGCATGCCGCTGACGCCCGAGACGCGCAGGATGACCAGTTCGTTGCGCTGGGCCAGGCCGGCCAGCGCCAGGATCGCGCCGATCAACAGGCCGATGGGCAGCAGATCGTACAGACGGGTGGGTATGGCCAGCGCCTGCATGTAGAGCAGGGCCATCATGGAGAACTTGTCGCCCACGTTGTCCAGGTCGTCTACCAGCGCGAAGAATGTGAAAAGGCCGAGCAGGGCCATAAGGACCACTGCACAAGAGCGATAGATTTCGCGGGCCAGGTAGCGACGGGCGGTACGCATGAAAATGTGGGGAAGCGCTAAACGTGAAAGCTTAACAAATCCCACCGCCCAGGGTGCGAAGTGCGCGTAGCGGGCGGCGGGTTCGGGAGGTCAGGAGACGCAAGAATGCGTCACAGGGACGTCAAGGCGGATCAGGGGATGTCCACCATCTGCATCCGGCGGGTCAGTACCCCCACGCGGGAGTTCAGGTAATTGGAATTGCGGCGGGTGTCGTAGAAGCGCGGGTTGGGCAGCATGGCGGCCAGCCGCGCGGACTGGCTGGCGCTGAGGTTGGCGGCCGACGTATTGAAATAGTGCTGCGCGGCGGCTTGTGCGCCAAAGACGCCCACGCCCCACTCGGCCACGTTCAGATACAGCTCAAGAATGCGTTCCTTGCTCATGACGTGTTCGATCATGTAGGCCAGGACCAGTTCCTGCCCTTTGCGGATGTAACTGCGCGAACTGGACAGGAACATATTCTTGGCCAGCTGCTGCGTAATGGTGGAGCCGCCGCGCATCTTGCTGCGGCCGGCTTCTTCCTGGCGCTGGTTGTATTCCCAGGCCTTGCGGATGGCGTCCCATTCGATGCCGTCGTGTTCGGTGAACTTGGAATCCTCGGACGCCACCACCGCGCGCTTGAGGTTGCGGCTGATCTTGTCGTAGGGGACCCATTCGTATTTCAGCTGGAAGGCGGGGTTGCCTTCGCGCAGGCGCGAGCGTTCTTCGCGCATGATCGCGCTGCTGCCGGGATCGCGGTAGTTGTACCAGACCACCTGCGAGAACAGCCAGAATTGGTACAACAGCACCGCGCACACCAGCGCCATCAGCACGCCGGTGATGATCCGGAACCAGGATCGGCCCTGCTTGCGCGTCGCCATGCCGCTTAGTGTCCGGCCGCCAGGGCCTCGCGCAGCGCGGCCAGCACCGGCGCCGGGTCGGGGCGCACGCCATGCCAGATCAGAAAGCTCTCGGCGGCCTGGCCCACCAGCATGCCCAGGCCGTCGGCCGTCAAGCTGGCCCCGTCGGCCTCGGCCTGCTTCATGAAGGCGGTGGGCTTGGCGCCGTACATCATGTCGTAGGCGGCGGCGCCCGGCGCGTACAAGCCGGGCGGCAGGTCCGGCGCGGCATCCTGCAAGCCGCTGGCCGTGGCATTGATGACCAGGTTCCAGCCGCCGGGCCGCGCGGCGTCGGTCAAGCCGCCCGCCGTGACCTGGGTCTGGGGCGACACGCCGGTGGCGCGCCAGGCATCGGCCAGTTCCAGCGCCTTGGACGCGGTGCGGTTCACGATGTGGATGCGCGCGCAGCCGGCTTGCGCCAGCGGTTGCAGCACGCCGCGCGCCGCGCCGCCCGCGCCCACCATCAGCACGGCGGCATCGGCCAGCCGCAGGCCCAGGCGTTGCAGGTCCGACACCAGGCCCACGCCATCGGTATTGCAGCCGTGCCAGGCGCCATCGCGCCAGGACAAGGTGTTGACGGCGCCGGCCAGGCGCGCGCGGGCGGACAGGTGGCCCGCCGCCAGCGCGTAGGCATCCAGCTTGAAGGGCACCGTGACGTTCAGCCCCAGCCCGCCCTCGGCCACGAATGCGGCCACCGCGTCGCCAAAGCCGTCGACCGGCGCCAGCAGGCGCTCGTAGCGCAGCGGCTTGCCGGTCTGCTGGGAAAACATGGCGTGGATCTGGGGCGAGCGGCTGTGCGCGACGGGGTTGCCGATGACGGCGTAGCGGGCAAGAGGGGGCGCCTCGGTCATGGGGCTTGGGTTTCCAGGGTGTCGTTGACGAAATGCCACGTACGGGTGATGACCAGCACGTCGGTATCGCGCGCGATATCGGGGGGGAAGGGCGGGAAGGGCGCGGCCAGCTGGACGATGCGGCGCGCGGCTTGATTCAGCACGGCATGCGGGGACGGCTGGTCGATTTCCACGTTGGCGATGCTGCCGTCGGCGCGCACCGATACGGTAATGCGCAACGACCCGTAGATGCGTCCGCGCGCCTCGTCCGGGTAGTGCTGGGTGCCGACGGTTTCAATGCGGGCGCGCCACGCGTCCAGGTAGGCGGCGTAGCGCGAGGCTTCGGCGGACGGCGCGACGAACTGCTTGCGGGGTTCGTTGCTGTATTGCTGGACGCGCGCGGCCAGCGCGGCAACCTGGGCATTCTGGATCACGCTGGCCTGGTCCTCGGCGTCCTTGCCCAGGTCGGCGCCGTCGGGCCAGGGGTTGACGGCCTGGCGTTCGGCGCCGGCCTGTTGCGCCGAGCGCAATTGGGTCATCAGGCGGGTTTGTTCGGCTTCCAGCTGCACCTGGCGGCGGCGCATGGCTTCCAGCACGATGGTCTCGGCGGCTGCGCCGGTCTGGGGTAGTGGCGTGGTGGTCATGCCTTGTTCGGCATTGCCGCCACCGGTCATCTGGTTTTGCGCCTGGGCGCGCGGCGCCTCGGGCGGGGTTTCGCTGCGGGCGTTCAGCAGCACCACTTCCAGGCTGGTTACGGGCGGCCGGGTAAGCGCGGGCACGCCGAAGCGCCACGCCAGGGCGCCGGCGTGCACCAACAGCGATATTGCAATGCCGATGCGCAGGTAGTGCTGGGCGGGAGCGCCCAGCCACCGCATATAACGGCCTAGCGGGGAGGAGGAATCAGGGCGTTGCACGGACGCATTGTAAGGCGAGTCCGCGCCGCCCGGACAGGCCGGCCAACCGCTTGTAACAGCTATTGGACGGCATGCCGGGATGGCGGGCGAGCGGCCGGCGCCGCCCGGCCCGATCAGGCCTGCTTGCGCGGGAACACCCACACCTTGCTGGCCGGAAGGGCCAGGCGGCTGGGGCCGGGTTCGCGGCCTTCGGGACCATAGGCGCGCAGCGCCAGGGTATTGGCCGGGTCCGCGTCGGGCGTGCGAAACAGGTATTCCCAGCGGTCGCCCAGGTACATGCTGGTCAACAGCGGCATGTCGATGTGGTTGCCGTCGGGGTCGTCCGCCAGGCGCACTTGTTCAACCCGGATCACGGCGGTGCCGTCCTGGCCGGCCGACACGCCTTCGCCCGCCTTGCCCCACAGCGCCCAGCCACGGCCCTCGATGCGGGCACGGCCATCGCGCACTTCGGTGACCTTGCCTTCCAGCCGGTTGTTGCTGCCCATGAACTCCGCCGTGAACAGCGTGGACGGCGAGCCGTACATTTCCTGCGGCGTACCCTGCTGTTCGATCTTGCCGTTGTTCAGCAGCAGGATGCGGTCAGAAATGGCCATGGCTTCGCTCTGGTCATGCGTCACCATCAGGGCCGACAGCCCCAGGCGGATGATCAGTTCACGCAGGAAGGCGCGGGCTTCTTCGCGCAGCTTGGCGTCCAGGTTGGACAGCGGCTCGTCCAGCAGGATGACGGGCGGGCTGTACACCAGCGCTCGGCCAATGGCCACGCGCTGTTGCTGGCCACCCGACAGCGCATGCGGATGGCGCTGGCCCAGCTTGCCCAGGCCCAGCTGGTCCAGCACGGCCTGCACGCGTTCGCGCACTTCGGCCGACGGCACCTTGCGCAACTTCAGCGGGTAGGCCACGTTTTCAAACACGGTCTTGTGCGGCCACAGCGCGTAAGACTGGAACACCA
This sequence comes from Achromobacter sp. LC458, assembly GCF_001005835.2. Taxonomy (NCBI): domain Bacteria; kingdom Pseudomonadati; phylum Pseudomonadota; class Betaproteobacteria; order Burkholderiales; family Alcaligenaceae; genus Achromobacter; species Achromobacter sp. LC458. The sequence goes on along the minus strand of NZ_LBHW02000032.1, from coordinate 35,049 downwards.
GGCCCAGGTTGCGCTCTTCGGCCGGAATCTCCTTGCGCGCGCCGCCGTCATAGACGATGCGATCGCCAATGGTGATGCGGCCGCGCTTGGGGCCTTCCAGCCCGGCCACGGCGCGCAGCAGCGTGGTCTTGCCGCTACCCGAGGGGCCCAGCAGCGACACCACTTCGCCTTGGCGCAATTGCATCGACACGCCCTTCAGCACGGGGTTGTCGCCGTAGTCCAGGTGCAGGTCTTCTACAGAAAGCTCAATCATGAAGTTTGACTCCGAATCGCAGGGCGATGCCCAGGCCGATCACGACCAGAACGATATTGATGAAGGAAAGCGCGGCCACGATGTCGATGGCGCCGGAGGCCCATAGCGACACCAGCATGGAGCCGATGGTTTCCGTGCCGGGCGACAGCAGGTAGACGCCGGTGGAGTATTCGCGCTCGAAGATCAGGAACATCAGCAGCCACGAACCGATCAGGCCGTACTTGGCCAGCGGCACCGTGACGTGGCGTGTGACCTGGCCGCGGCGCGCGCCGGCGCTGCGGGCGGCCTCTTCCAGTTCGGGGCCCACTTGCAGCAGGGTCGACGAAATCAAGCGCAGCCCGTAAGCCATCCAGACCACCGTGTAGGCCAGCCACACGCTGAAGATGGTGCTGCGCATGGCGCGCAGCCATTCGATGAAGTTCTCGCGCAGCCATTCGGCGAACGGCAGCGCCGACAGCCAGCCGTTTTCGTCCACGTCCAGGGCGTTGTCCAGCCACATCGGCACAAACAGGAACACCCACAGGAAGGCCAGGCCGGCCAGCAGGCCGGGCACGGCGCGCGGCACCAACACGCTGTAGTCCATGAAGCGCGTCACGTTGTCGGGCTTGCGGTGCATGGCCAGGCCCACGAACATGTAGCACATCACCGCCAGCGCGCCGCCGAACACCCCGATGGCGACCGAGTTCACAATGGCGCGGATCAGGTTGGGCTGTGCGAAGACCGTACGGAAGGCGTCCAGCGACAGCACGTCGAACAGCGACACGCCCATGCCCCAGTTGGACACGAACGCGCGCAGCAGCACGCCCAGCAGCGGCACGATGATGGTGACCACCAGCCAGAACGCCACGACCGCGCCCGCCGCCCAGCGCCACTTGCCCAACGGCAGCGGACGAGCGCGCGAGGCTTTGCCCTTGACGGTGACGAAGCGATTCGCGGTACGCATCAAACGGCGTTGCAGCATCACCAGCGGAATCGTCATGCAGATCAGGATCACGGCCACGGCGGCCATCAGGTGATACGACGGAATGCCCAGCTTGTTGGTCAGCTTGTACAGGTACGTGGCCAGCACCAGGTTGCCTTCGGGGTCACCCAGCACCAGCACCAGGCCGAACACTTCCAGACCCAGGAAGAACAGCAGCACGGTGGCGTACAGCATGGCCGGGCGCACCATCGGCAGGCTGACCGACACCATCACGCGCAGCGGCGACGCGCCGGCCACGCGAGCCGCTTCTTCCACGTCGGAGCCCATGCTGCGCAGCGCCGACGAGATATACAGGTACGCGTGGGGCACGTGCGTCAGGCCGGCGATGATGACGATGCTGGTCAGCGAATAGACGTTCCAGGGCACGAAGCCCAGGATATTCTGCGCCCAGATCGAGAAAAAGCCCACCGGGCCGGCGGCCACGACGTAGCCAAAGCCCAGCACCATGGGCGAGACGAACACCGGCACCAGGATCAGCGGTTCGATCCAGCGGCGGCCGGGCAGGTCGGTGCGGATCATCAGGAAGGCCAGCATGCCGCCTAGCGGAATGGCGATGATGGCCAGCCCGAAGGCCAGGATGAAGCCGCTTTTCAGCGCCTTGTAGAAATCCGGGTCCGCGAAGATGAAGCGGAACGCGTCCAGGCTGAAAACCTTGGACGGGGCAAAGAAGGGCGCGGATAGAAAGCTTTGGACGATGATGAACGACAACGGCACATAGATGGCCAGGGCCGTAATCAACACCACCACGCCGCGCGGCAGGGACTGCCATTTTCTGCGCAATGACTGCATGGGGAAATCCTGTATTCAAAGTGACGCGACGGTCGCGCCGCCCGGGTAGGGGCAGGCCCGCCCGGGGGGCGGTCAGGCGGGCGGCAAGCTGCCGTCCGCTACGCGTATGGGGCGCCGGGGCGGGCGCGCCGCGCCCCGGACCCGCGCGGCCTTACTTGCCGGCCGCGGCGCGCCAGTCCTTGATGAACTGAAGGCGCTTGGTCTGCTCAAGGTAGTCCAGCAGCGTTTCGTTGACCGGAATCGGCTTGAGCGAGGCGCCCAGCTTCTTGGTCATGCCGTCCACATCGTTGTCGCCGTCGATGTCATCGCGCACCGAGGCCAGGTCGGCCTGGTTGGCCATGATTTCCTGGCCCTTCCTGGACAGCAGGTAATCCATCCACAGCTTGGCGGCGTTGCGGTTCTTGGCTTTCTTGCTGATGAACGCCACGCGCGACAGCACCAGCGCGTAGTCGGTCGGGTAGGCCACGCCCAGCGACGGGTCGGACTTGGCGCGGGTTTCGGCGTACGAACCCAGGATGTTGTAGCCGATCAGGTTTTCACCCGAGGACACGCGTTCCATCATGGTGCCGGTGGACGATTGCACGACCAGGCCGCCCTTGGCGATGTCTTTCAGCGTGTCGAAATACTTGGGGTCGTTGGCCTTGTCCTGCACGGCCAGCATGAAGCCCACGGCCGACTTTTCGATGTCGTAGGTGGTGACCTTGTTCTTGAACTTGTCGGGCTGGCTGGCAATCAGCTTGGCCAGCGCGCCGTGCGTGGTGGGCACTTCGGCGGCGGGGATCAGGCGCTTGTTGTAGATGAACACGGCCGGCTCGTAGGTCGTGCCGTAGGCCGAATCCTTCCAGACGGCCCAGGCCGGCAGCTTGCCGGCTTCGGGCGACTTGTATTGCAGCGCGTAGTCGGTGGCCAGCTTCAGGGCCGAATCCATTGACGAGCTCCAGACGATGTCGCCGCTACCGCCGCCCGCCGCCTGCTCGCTGATGTAGCGGTTGTAGAGCTCGGTGCTGTTCATGTCGTTGTATTCGACCTTGACGTCCGGATACAGCGCTTCGAAGCCCTTGATGATGGGGCCGGCGGCCTTGGTGTCGGTGGTCGAATAGATGACGACCTTGCCTTCCTTCTTGGCGCCGTCCAGGATCTTTTGATAGTCGGCCGGGTAACCCGCCGGCACGGCCTGCGCGAAGGCGCTGCCGGTGGCGATGGCGAAAGCTGCGGCGCAGGCGGCCGCCAGTTGGGACTTGGCAAGCATGTGTTCGTCTCCGATTGGAATTGGTCTATAGCGGGATCTGGGTCCAGCCTGCGGCCATCTTAGGAGGCGGCGTCTGTCGTCGTCCTGTCATGGGGGCGATAAGCGGCTAGGGGTAATCCCTGGTCTTGCCGCGCCCCGCCTACGGCCGCTTGGGCGTGTCCGTCACCAGCCGCACCCAGTTCTGCACGAAGCGCGAATGCCGTCGCTGGTCCAGCCCCACCAGCAATGCCGGGCTTAACACCACCGGCTGAACGATGCCTTGCGAGCGCGCCAGCACGGCCTCGGAGGTCCAGCGGCCCGGCGTGTCTTCCATGATGGAACCCAGCGCCGCGTGGCTGGACGCCACCTGCTGGCCGGCCGGAGACAGCAGCCAGTCCACCAGTGCGCGCGCCAGATCGGGGCTGGGCGCGCGCCGCGAGATCAGCACCGACCGCGCCAGCACCAGCACATAGTCCTGCGGAAACACCACGCCGATCTTGCTGCCGGCGGCCTGGCGCGACAGGGCGTATGAACCCAGGATGTTGTAGGCCAGGTCCAGTTCGTCGTTCTCGATGGCGTCCAGAATCTGCGCGCTGGTGGGCGACAGCCGCACGCCCACTTGCCCCATCGCGTTGGCCAGCCCCCAGAAGTTGGACGACACCAGTTCGTCTTGCTCTGCCAGCAGATAGCCCAGGCTGCTGGCGGCGATGTCGTAGGTGCCGACACGGCCTTGCAGGCTGGCTTGCTCGCGTTCCAGCAGGCGCAAGATGTCCTGCCGCGAGCGCGGCACGGTGGCCTCGGTAAAGCGCTTGGGGTTGTAGACGATGACGGCCGGTTCGAACGTGAAGCCGTAGACCTCGTTGCGCCAGACCGCCCACGATGGCAGCTTGGACGCGTAGGGCGACGAGTACGCCTGCGCATAGCCGTCGTTGGCCAGCCGGATCTGCAAGTCCGACGCCGAACTCATCAGCACGTCTACGTTTTTCAGGCGCCCGTCCACGGTCGCTTCGTACAGGTCGCGGCTGCTGATTTCGCGATACACCACCGACACGTCGGGCCGCAACGATTGAAAGCCCTGGATCAGCGGCGCGACGACGGGCGTGTCCGTGGGCCCGGCGATGACCAGCGTGCGCGACGTGGGCTGCGGCGCGGGGTAGCGCGTGACGATTTCGTCCAGATCGGCCGCGCGCGCATCCTGCGGGGCGGACACCAGCAGCATCGCCGCCGTGCACACCGCGCCCAGCCACGCCGCCACGTGGCGTCCGGCCGGCTGTTGTTGCAGCGGCAGGATGACGCGCGCGGACAGGCCGCCGCCCGGCCGATCATGCAGCCATAGCGACCCCCCGTGCGCCGTCGCCACCGAACGCACGATGGCCAGCCCCAGGCCAGATCCCGGCTGCGACTCGCCAGCCCGTCCGCGCGTAAAGCGCTGCTGCACGGCTTCTTTTTCGTCGTCCGAAATGCCCGGCCCGCGATCGGACACCGTCAACGCCACGCGGAAACCGGCTACCGGCGTGGCCTGGATGTCCACCGTGCCGTCGGGCGCATAGCGCAAGGCGTTGTCCACCAGGTTGCGCAGCATCTCGCGCAAGGCCACCCGGTCACCGGCCAGTCGCGCGCGGCGCACTTCCGGCGCGATTTCGATGCGCAGGCGCTCGGCTTCCACCGGGCCGATGCGTCGGCGCGTTTCGTTGATGGTCTCGGCCACGCCCACGGATTCCGGTGGCCCCTTGCCCAGCCGGTGCGTGATGGTGGCGTCCATCAGCAGCTGGTTGATCAGCTGGCTGGCATGCGTGGCGTTCTGGTGAATGCGTACGATGCGTTCGCGCAGCCGCTTGGGGTCGGTCTCGTCCAGCGCCACTTCGGCTTGCGCGCGCAGCGAGGCCAGTGGCGTGCGGACCTGATGCGTGGCGTCGGCCACCAGCGTGTTCAGCGTGTCCATGATGATGGACAGGCGTTGCATGAAGGCGTTCAGCGCTACGACCAGGCGGCGCACTTCGCGCGGTACGGGCGTGGTCACGGGCGTCAGGTCCTCGGGGGCGCGGGTGCGCAGGTCGCGTTCCAGCACGGCCAGCGGCGCAAACGCGCGCTGCACGCCAAACCACAACAGGCCCAGCGCCACCAACGACACCACCACCAGCGGCAGGACGCCACGCCCCAGTATTTCGTCGGCCAGTTCATCCCGCGACCCCAGGGTCTCGGCCACCCGCACCGTGACCCAGCCGGCATGCTGGCTGGCCGACACCAGCCGCCCCACGGTCGCCACGCGCACCGGCTCGTCGTGGTAGGTGACGTAGGCGAACACCGGCGTGGCGGCTTGCGCCAGCGGCAGCTTGGGCGCCAGGTCGCCATAGCCGGTGATGAGGTGCCCATTGGAGGTGCGCGCTTCGTAAAAGACCCGTTCGCCGCCCGACAGCATGGCCAGCGACGACACTGGCGGCTCGACGGTGACGCCTTCGTCATCGATCTGCACGGACCCGGCAATGGTCAGCGCCGACGCGGCAAGCAGGCGGTCGAACGCCTGCTCGGCGGCGCGCTGGGCATAACCCCGCAGGAAAAAAACCAGCCCGATCAGCGCGCAGGCCAGCAGCGCCGCGCCCAAGGTGAAGACGCGGCGCCGGATCGAGGCGCTTTCAGGGATGTTCATGGCTGCGGGCCTGATAGCCGACGCCGCGCACGGTGATGATGTCGATCGACGCGCCCGCCAGCTTCTTGCGCAGCCGCGAGATCAACAGTTCCAGCGCGTTCAGCGAGCCGTCGTCCAGATCGAACAGCTGGTTCATCAGCCGCTCTTTCGCCACGGTCTGGCCAATGCGGCCCACCAGGATCTCAAGCAGGCGGAATTCGCGCCGGCCCAGTTCCAGCGGGGTGCCCGCCAGCGTCACGCTGCGCCCGGCCAGGTCCAGGCTTAGATTGCCGTAGGAGGTGGTGCTGCTGGTTTGCCCGGCTGGCCTGCGCATCAGCGCGCGCAGCCGCGCTTCAAGTTCACGCAGGTCGAAGGGCTTGACCAGATAGTCGTCCGCGCCCAGGTCCAGCATGTCGATCTTGTCTTCGATTTCAGCGCGCGCGGTCATGACCAGCACCGGCGCTTCCAGCCCGGCGGCGCGCAATTCACGGATGACCGAGAAGCCATCCTTGCCGGGCAGGTTGATGTCCAGCACCAGGGCGTCCCAGGTTTCGTCCAGGCCCCAGCGCAAGGCCGCGACGCCGTCGCGCACCCATTGCACGCTGTGGCCGGCCGACCGCAGCTTGCTCTCCACCGCATCGCCCAGATCAAGGTTGTCCTCGACCAGCAAAATGCGCATGTTGCGTCTCCGTCTTGTTATGGTCCTCTGCCGCGGGCAACCCCTCTTGCGCAATGGCGGGAGGGGCTGCCCGCGGCAGGGACGTTTTTTATGCTTTTGTTACGTTGCGCTGTCGCGCTGGATGCATCCTACGTGCTTGCGGGCTCGGGAGCCAGCTGGCCGACATACCGGCAGTCCAGTTCCAGCGCCAGTTCATCCATGCCCAGGATGTCGATTTCAACCGGCGTGCCGCGTTCCAGTTCGGGCATGCCGCCCACGCGCGTCACCAGCGGCGCGTTGGCAAATCGCACCAGATCATCGCGCAGCACGTGCGCCACCGTGCGGGTGATGCCGTTCTGCTTCAACCAGCGCAGGCACCAGTAGCGTTCCATGGCGCTTTGGAATTCGGCCCAGGCCGCGTACTGCGCATCGAACGCGCCGATGATGGCGAACAGGTCGGCGTCGCGCGGCTTGAACGGCGCCACCAGACGCGCCGACACGCCGTGTTCCACCGCGGCGATCAGTTGCCACTGATTGACCAGGTCGACATAGCGGCGCAGCGGCGACGTGCTCCACGCATACTGCGGCACGCCGATAGCTTCGTGCGGCAAGGCCTGCGTGCTCATGCGCACGCGGCCTGCCTGTTGCGACCGATAAATGCCCGGCACGCCGTGTTGGTGCAGCAAGCCGCCCCACAGGTTGTTGGCCAGGATCATGTATTCGGCCACCATGCGGTCCAGCGGCGCGTTGCGCTGACGCGGCACCAGGCGCACCGGCGTGTCCGGGTCGTCGGGGTTGCCGTCCAGGTAGAAGCTGTATTCCACGCGGGAATTGTTTTCGGGCTTGCCGCGCACGTTTTCGCGTTGCGCCGACAGCGCCTGCGCCAGCTTCCACAGCGGACGCAGCCAATGGCCGTAGGGAATGTCGGCCGACGGGTCGGCCAGGCTGGCCTCGGTGACTTGCGCGTCCAGCATGTTGTGGCGCAGGTTTTCACGCACCACCACCCGTTCCAGGCGCGTGTCGGATTCGATGATCTCGCCCGTTTCCGGGTCGGCCACCACATACAGCGACAGCACCGGCACTTCGCGCCCGGCATCCAGCGAGAACGCCTTGATGACGTTGTCCGGCTGCATCGGGATCTTGTCGCCCGGCATGTACACCGTGGACAGGCGGGCGCGCGCCAGCTTGTCGAATTCGCTGTCGCGGGTCACGGTCAGGCCGGGGGCGGCCACGTGCACGCCCACGCGCAGGCGGCCGTCGGGCAACGTCGTGACGGACAGCGCGTCGTCGATCTCGGTCGTGGTGACGTCGTCCACCGAATAGATCTCGGCATCGGACAACGGCAGTTCGCGGTCGATGGGCGGCAGTTCCAGTTCCGGAAATTCCAGGCCGCGCGGGAAGTTGACGGCCAGGAAGCGGCGCTTGTGCAACGCCAGCGCGTGCGGCCATGCGCCCAGTTCCAGCAGCAGGCGGTCGGGGCTTTTGCCTAGCTTGGCGCAGGCGGCGTCCAGCGCCTTCCATTGCTGCGAATTCTTGTCCGGGCGGATCAGCAGCGTTTCGGCAACCTGGGCAATGGGTTCGGGCAGGCGGCCGGCGGCCATCTCGTCGACCCATTCCTGTTGCTGCTCGGCCTGGCGCTGCTTCTTTTCCAGCGCCGCCAGCGCAGCGGCCAGGATGTCCGGCGGGGCAGGGCGGTAACGGCCCTTGCCACGGCGGTGAAAGTACGCGGGCGCACTGTGCAGGCGCATCAGCAGCGCGGCATGTTCCACCGGCGTGGGGGCGTGGCCGAAGTAGTCGGCGGCCAGCGTGGGCGTGTCGAACTCTTCTTGCGGCGCGCATTCCCACAGGAATTGCAGATCCAGTTCGTCGGCGGCCGCGGCCGCCTGGCTCATCAGCGCCGCCGGTTCGGGCGACGCGAAATTGAACAGGGTATTGGCGCGCTTGATCTTGCTGCGCTTGCCCGACTCTGACTCCACCTGCAAGCTGGCGTCGGTTTCGGACAGGATGTTGCCGGCCTTGAAGCTGCCGTCATCTTCGTAAAACACATACATGGTGGGGATCTTCCTGGGCGGCGCGTACGCACCGCCTTGCGCAGCGAAATAGAGTGTTGATGTCTGGTACTGATTATTGAGGGCTAACCTGCTTGCCGCCAAGGGCGAATTCAAGCACCTCGGGCATCCAACGTTCGAAGTCGGACAAACCGTGGTCGCTGCCTTCGACGATACGCTGCCGGCAACCCGCGTAGCGATCGCGCATTTCACGCCAATCCAGGACCTCGTCGCCCGTGGCCGCCAGCAGGAAGTACCGGTCGGGATGGGTAATGCGGGGGACGTGGATGGCGGCCAGTTCGTCTACATATTCAGGCAAAAAGACGAACGGCGCGTCGGAATGATACATGTGGTGCTCGCCGACCTGGGTGGCCAGGTCGCGCGCGGCCTCGACGGCCGGGTTCAGCAGCACCGCCTTGCAATCCAGTTGTTCTGCCAGCCAGGTGGCGTAGAAACCGCCCAGCGACGAGCCCACCACGGTCAGCGCCCGGGGGCTGTCCGCGCCTTGCACTTGGCGCTGCGCAATGTCCATCGCCAGCGCAATGGCTTGCCGGGGGCTGGCGGGCAGTTGGGGGCAGGCCCACTGTGCGGCCAGGCCAAGCCCGGCCATGGCATCGGCCATCTGCCGGGCTTTGGTGGAACTGGGCGAGGAACGAAAACCGTGCAGGTAGAGAATCATTTCGTGCTCGTCCAATAAAGAGGGGTCAGCGGCGTGCCCGCAGCGCGTCCAGCAGCTTGCCATGGACGCCGCCAAATCCGCCGTTGCTCATGACCAGCACCTGGTCGCCGGGGCGGGCGGCGGCGGTCACGGCCGCGACCAGCGCGTCGATGTCATCGTAACTGGAAGCTCGGTCGCCCAGCGGCGCCAGGACCTCGGCCGGATTCCAGCCCAGCGCATGTTTGCCGCTGTGGGCGCCAAAGCAGAACACCAGGTCGGCGTCGGCCAGCGCGTCGGGCAGGCGGGCGGCCATGGTGCCCAGCTTCATCGTGTTGGAGCGCGGCTCCAGCACCGCCAGGATACGGGCCGACCCGACTTGGCGGCGCAGCCCTTGGACGGTGGTGGCGATGGCGGTGGGGTGGTGCGCAAAATCGTCATAGACCTTGACGCCGTCCACGGTGCCGCGCAGTTCCATGCGGCGCTTCACGCCCGCAAAACGCGTCAGCGCGGCGATGCCTTCCGGGGCCGACACGCCCGCGTGCTCGGCGGCGGCCAGCGCGGCCAGCGCGTTCATGCGGTTGTGCTCGCCGGTCAGGTTCCAGCGCACGGTGCCGATGTCGACCCCGCTGCGTATCACCGTGAAGGCGCCGTCATCATCGGGTGGGGATGCCTGCCAGGCGCCATCCGCGCCGAACGTGACCGTTTCGGACCAGCAACCGCGCGCAATCACGCGGTCCAGTGCGTCGCAATGGGCGGGCCGTACGATGCGGCCGGACGCGGGAATGGTGCGCACCAGATGGTGGAATTGCGTTTCGATGGCCGCCAGATCCGGGAAGATGTCGGCGTGGTCGTATTCCAGGTTGTTCAGGATGGCGGTGCGCGGGCGGTAATGGACAAACTTGGACCGTTTGTCGAAGAACGCCGTGTCGTATTCGTCCGCTTCGATCACGAAGGGGCGGCGCGTGGGGTCATAGCGGGCGGATACATGCAGGTCCGCCGCCACGCCGCCGATCAGGAAGTTGGGGGCAAGGCCGGCGGCTTCCAGTATCCAGGCCAGCATCGAGCTGGTCGTGGTTTTGCCATGCGTGCCCGCCACCGCCAGCACGTGCGCGCCCGGCAGGATGTTGTCGCCCAGCCATTGCGGGCCGGACACGTAGCGCGCGCCGGATTCCAGAATGGCTTCCATCAGGGGGTTGCCGCGGCTGACGACGTTGCCGATCACGTACAGGTCGGGGGCCAGCGCCATCTGGTCCGCGCCAAAGCCTTCGATCAGGTCGATGCCTTGCTCGGACAGCTGCGTGCTCATCGGCGGGTATACGCCCGCATCGCAACCAGTGACCTTGTGGCCGGCGGCCCGCGCGATCAGCGCCAAGCCGCCCATGAACGTACCGCAGATGCCAAGAATGTGCAGGTGCATTGAAAACTCTCCTGTCCGGCATTGTATATATAGCGGCCACCGGCCATGCCGGCGCGGCAGCGCGCAAAATACCGGCAGCGGTTATGATCGCGCCATGAATCGACGCCTACTTCTATCCGCCGGCGTGGCCGTGGCCGCCACGGTCGCCGGGGGCTATACCCTGTTGGGGCAGAAGTCCCGCACGTCTGCACCGCCCACTGAGGCCGGCGACCCGGTTGCCGCCTTGATGCAGTTGCAGATGCCCGATTTGCATGGCGCGACGCAGTCGCTGGCCAACTGGAAGGGCCAGCCGATGGTGGTTAATTTCTGGGCAACGTGGTGCGCGCCGTGTGTGCGCGAGATGCCGGAATTGGATGCCTTGCAGAAAAAATACCCGAATGTCCGCTTTGTCGGCATCGGCGTTGATTCCGCAGCGAACATGCAAAAATTTGTCGAGAAAGTGCAAGTTTCGTACCCCTTGTGGGTCATCGGGGCAGGTGCGATCGATACCTTGCGCAAGCTGGGCAACCCCAGCGGCGGCTTGCCTTTTACCATCGTGTTCAACGCTGATGGCGCAATTAACCGGAAGATACTGGGCGAAATCCAACCCGACGACCTGAACCAAACCTTATCCGGTTTGAAGGCATAAGTCTGTTGGACAAATAGTAGGAATTGGCGTAAAAAGCTGGTTTATCGGCTGTTTTGCCAACAATTCCACCGTTGGCAATCCACTCATTGGCAAGCGCATGGCGCAAAACATACTGGTATTGCATGGTCCGAATCTAAACCTGCTTGGCACCCGGGAACCTCATATCTACGGCAGTTTGACGCTGCCTCAGATCAATGAGCACCTGGAGCTGCTTGCAGGGGAATTGGGCGCCAAGCTGGCTGCTTGGCAAGGCAATCACGAAGGCGCGCTGGTTGACCGCATTCAAGCGGCCCGGCAAGACGGCACAGACTTCATCATCATCAACGCGGCGGCTTATACGCACACCAGCGTCGCTATCCGCGATGCGCTGGCTGGGGTCGCGATCCCATTTATTGAAGTACATTTGTCCAATCTGTATAAGCGAGAGCCCTTCAGGCATCACTCTTATCTGTCCGACTTGGCGGTAGGCCTTATCTCCGGCCTGGGCGCGGACGGCTACGAGGCGGCTCTGCGTTACGCAGTGCGGCACTGATCTCGCACCAAACTCACGGCTTTTACATCTTATACGGCGCGGACCCCACGCTGGGACGCCGCCGACACTATCTCGGGAAGCAGCTTCTATGGACCTTCGAAAACTCAAAACCCTGATCGACCTGGTGGCTGAATCGGGTATCGCCGAGCTGGAAATCACCGAAGGCGAAGGCAAGGTACGCATCGTCAAGTTCTCGCAAACCTTGCAGCCGGTGGCTTACCACCAGCCCGAAGCCGGCGCGCAAGCCGCGCCCGTCGCACAAGCCGCCGCGCCCGCCGCGCCGGCCGCCGAAGCCGCCCCGGTCATCCAGGGCCACGTCGTCAAGGCGCCGATGGTCGGCACGTTCTACCGTTCGCCGAACCCGGGCGCCGCCCCGTTCATCGACGTGGGCGCCACCGTCAAGGAAGGCGATCCGCTGTGCATCATTGAAGCCATGAAGCTGCTCAATGAAATCGAAGCCGACAAGTCCGGCGTCATCAAAGAAATCCTGGTCGAAAACGGTGAGCCCGTCGAGTACGGTCAACCCCTGTTCGTCATTGGCTGATAGCTGAAAATGTTCGAAAAAATCCTGATCGCCAATCGGGGCGAAATCGCCCTGCGCATTCAGCGCGCTTGCCGTGAGCTGGGCATCAAAACCGTGGTCGTGCACTCCGAGGCTGACCGCGAGGCCAAGTACGTGCGCCTGGCCGATGAATCCGTGTGCATCGGGCCCGCGCCGTCGCGTGACAGCTACCTGAACATGCCGGCCATCATTTCGGCCGCCGAAGTGACGGATTCCGAGGCAATCCACCCGGGTTACGGGTTCTTGTCCGAAAATGCCGACTTCGCCGATCGCGTCGAAAAGAGCGGCTTCGTCTTCATCGGCCCGCGTCCCGACACCATTCGCCTGATGGGCGACAAGGTCAGCGCCAAGCGCGCCATGATCGAAGCGGGTGTGCCGGTGGTGCCCGGTTCTGAAGGCGCGTTGCCCGAAGATCCGCAGGAAATCATCCGCATTGCGCGCGAAGTGGGCTACCCGGTCATCATCAAGGCAGCAGGCGGCGGCGGTGGCCGTGGCATGCGCGTGGTGTACACCGAGGCCGCGCTGTTGAACGCCGTCACCATGACGCGTTCGGAAGCGGGCGCCGCGTTCAACAACCCGGAAGTCTATATGGAGAAGTTCCTTGAGAACCCTCGCCATGTGGAAATCCAGGTGCTGGCCGATGGTGGCCGCAACGCCGTCTGGCTGGGTGAGCGCGACTGCTCCATGCAGCGCCGCCACCAGAAGGTCATCGAAGAAGCGCCGGCTCCCGGCATCGCCCGTCGCGCCATCGAGCGCATCGGCGACCGCTGCGCCGACGCTTGCCGCAAGATGGGCTATCGCGGCGCGGGCACGTTCGAGTTCCTGTTTGAAAACGGCGAGTTCTATTTCATCGAAATGAACACCCGCATCCAGGTCGAACACCCGGTCACTGAACTGATCACCGGCATCGACCTGGTGCAGCAGCAGATCCTGATCGCCGCTGGCGAGAAGTTCACGCTGCGCCAACGCGACATCGCCTTCAAGGGCCATGCCATCGAATGCCGCATCAACGCCGAAGATCCGTTCCGTTTCGTGCCCAGCCCCGGCCGCATCACCAACTGGCACACGCCGGGCGGCCCTGGCGTTCGGATTGATTCGCACGCCTACAACAGCTACTTCGTGCCGCCTAACTACGATTCGATGATCGCCAAGGTCATCACGTATGGCGATACGCGTGACCAGGCATTGGCGCGCATGCGCATCGCGCTGTCGGAAATGGTGGTGGAAGGCATTTCGACCAACATCCCGCTGCATCGTGAATTGCTGCAAGATGCCCGCTTCATCGAAGGCGGCACCAGCATCCACTATCTGGAAAACAAGTTGGCTCAGCGTCCCTGACCGACGACCCGGGGCCTCACGGCCCCTTTTTACGTTTTATGGTCTATCGGGCCGCGGCGCGAGCCGCGGCCCGATGGCCAGATGGAAGAATAATCATGCGTGAACTCGTGCTCCATTGCCTGGAGGCTCAGGCCGAAGCCCTGTCGGACGCGTTGCTCGAAGCGGGCGTGCTGTCGGTGTCCGTGGAAGACGCCGATTTCGGCACCGATGACGAACGCCCCTTGTTTGGCGAACCGGGCACCGAGCCCGACGTGCAAGCCTGGGACCGCAACCGCGTCGTGGCCTTGCTGCCCGATGGCGCCGATCCCACGCAGATCATGGAAGAAGCCGCGTCGGCCGGTGAGCTGGACCCGACGCTGTTTGCCGGCTGGACGCTGCGCGACGTGCCGGACGCCGACTGGGTGCGCCTGACGCAATCGCAGTTTGGCCCCATCCACATTGCCGAACGCCTGTGGATCGTGCCCAGCTGGCACCGCGACAATCCCGATGTGCCCGGGCTGGACCCGGCCACTGCCGAAGAGGGCGCCATCCATATCGAGCTGGACCCGGGCTTGGCGTTCGGCACGGGCAGCCATCCCACCACGCACCTGTGCCTGGCCTGGCTGGAAGCCGAATTGCCCGCCGGCGCGACCGTGCTGGACTACGGCTGCGGCTCGGGGATTCTGGCCATTGCCGCGCGCAAGCTTGGCGCAGGCCCGACCTTGGCCGTGGACATCGACGCGCAGGCCGTGCAAAGCACGGCCTACAACGCCGAGGTCAACCACGTAGCACTGCAAGCCATGCTGCCCGACGCGCTGGCCGACGGCACCTTCGAGGTGGTCGTGGCCAACATCCTGTCCAATCCGCTGAAAGTGCTGGCGCCGATGCTGGCCGGCCGCGTGGCAGAGGGCGGGCATCTGGTGCTGTCCGGCGTGCTGGAACGCCAGGCCGAGGAAGTGGCTGCCGCCTACGCGCCCTGGATGGCGATGTCGGTCTGGCGCGCCCGCGACGGCTGGGTTTGCCTGCACGGCCAGAAGGCCTGAGCACCGCTTAGGCAGGATCGCATCACATGGCTTTGACCACCCGCTGCCCGCAATGCGGCACCACGTTCAAGGTGGTGCCGGACCAGCTGCGCGTCCGTAACGGCCTGGTGCGCTGCGGCGCCTGCTCGACGGTTTTCGACGGCCGCGCCTGCCTCTTGCCCGGCGCCGACGCGAAGGCGCTGCCGCCCGTGCCGCCAGCCGCGCGTCCCGCGACGCCGGCCCCCGCCGCAGCCGCCGCCGCGCCGGTCCTCTCGCGGCCCTCGGTAGAGCCCCGCCAGGTTCCGCCCTGGGAAGACGAACCGGCCTCGCATCCGCATGCCCCGACCGCCGCGCCGGCGCCTGCCGCACCAAGGCCTGCCGCACCAAGGCCTGCTCCGGCAGTGCCGCCAGCCCCCGCCACGCCTGCGTACGCCCCGATGACGCCGCCGCCGGGCCGAGCTGAGCCGATAATTCCGGTCGCCGTGGCGCCTGCCGCTGCGCCCGCCGTGCTGCGCGGGCGTGACGCGATACGCCGCCACGTCGAGCCCGACGATAAGCTGCCGGAAGACGAGTTTGACGACGAAGGCCCGTTGGCCCGGGACCTGGACGATGAAATGCGCGACGACCGGCATGGCCGCGTCCAGACGTATCGCCCCGAACCCATCATCGCCACGCCGCGTGGCAACGAACCGGTGTTCAACTGGCAGGACCGGGCCGACGAAGACGACCGAGACGATCATCGAATCGACGATCGGGATCACGACCGCGACCACGATCACGACCGCGACCGCGACCAAGACCGCGATCACGACCACGACGATCACCGCATAGGCCACCACGATGACCCGCGCGTCGATCACCGCAACGTCTCCCGCGATCGCACCCCGCGCCACCACGACGTTCGCCAGCCTTACGTCGCCGACCACGCCCTGAGCCGTCACGACGCCTACCGCGCCGACGACGACGGCCCCGGCTTTGACGACGACATCGAGCCCGTGCTGGGCGATGCGCGCACGCGATATTCCAGCGCCACCGATGTGGGCCGCGCCCCGCCCGAGTTCCTGGACCAGGATCGTACCGAACGCCGTGGCCTGCTGCGCAAATTGTGGGGCTACGCGTGCTTGGTGGGCCTGATCGCGCTGGGCCTGCAACTGCTATACGTTTACCGCACCGACATCGCCAATTCCGTGCCCGCCGTGCGCCCGGTGCTAGAAGCCGCGTGCAAGCCGCTGGGCTGCACGGTGGGCTACGCGCGGCGCTTGGAGCGCATCGCGATTTCCTCGTCGTCATTGCAACCGCCCACGGGCGCGGCCGCCATCGACGACGGTCGCAGCCGGCTGGTGCTGAACCTGGTGCTGCGCAACCGCTACGACAAGCCGCAGCATTGGCCGGCGCTGGTGCTGGACCTGACGGATCTGTCCGACACGGTCGTGGTGCGCCGCGTGTTGCGGCCCGAAGACTACCTGACGCCCGAGCAACTGCGCGGGCCGTTCGCGCCGGCGGGCGAGCTAAAGATTTCCGTGCCCATTGAAGTGACTGGTGTTCAGGTCAATGGCTACCAACTTGATAAGTTCTTTCCTTAAAGGATGACACGCATGGCAACCCCCGTCCTGGTTTGCGGTTCGATGGCGTTCGACACGATCGCCGTGTTCGAAGGCCGCTTCAAAGAGCACATTCTTGCCGACCGCATCCAGTCGTTGAGCGTGTCGTTCCTGGTGCCCAGCATGCGCAAGGAATATGGCGGTTGCTCGGGCAACATCGCCTACAACATGAATCTGCTGGGCGGCAAGCCGCTGCCCGTGGCCACCGTGGGCGAAGACGCCGGTGAATACCTGGAACGCCTGTCGGCCCTGGGCATCGACATCGCCCGCGTCAAGGTGATTCCCGATACGTTCACCGCGCAGTGCTTCATCACCACCGACCTGGACGATAACCAGATCACCGCTTTCCACCCGGGCGCCATGTCGTTCTCGGCCGACAACGACCTGAGCGATGCGCAAGCGGCCTGGGCCATCGTTGCCCCGGACGCCAAGGAAGGCATGTTCGCGCACGCCGAACGCCTGCACGCGCGTGGCATCCCCTTCATCTTTGACCTGGGCCAGGCGATGCCGCTGTTCGACGGCGCCGACCTGGAACGCATGCTGAAGATGGCGCGCGCCCTGACCGTGAATGACTACGAAGCCGGCGTTGTCGAACAGCGCACGGGCCGCGGCATGGCGGACATTGCCGCCACGTTGGAAGCCGTGGTCGTGACGCGCGGAGCCGAAGGCGCCACGCTCTTGACCGGCGGCAAGACGATCCAGATCGCGCCGGTGCGCGCCACGCAAGTGGTCGACCCGACCGGTTGCGGCGACGCGCAGCGCGGCGGCCTGCTTTACGGCCTGACCAGCGGCTGGAACTGGGAAGACAGCTGCCGCCTGGGCAACGTCATGGGCGCCATCAAGATCGCCTCGCGCGGACCGCAAAATCACGCGCCGTCGCGCGCCGATATCGACGCGGTGCTGCACGCCACCTACGGCATCCACTTGCCGGCTTGATCGTTTTATCCGGACTTCGAGACACGGGAACCGCCGCGCGATTGCGCGGTCGAACGGACGTTGAAAATCACCGATGCGACGGCGCGAATATCGCGCTGTCACAAGGTGATTGCTGGCTTTGGCCGTGAGTTTCAGTGTGTTGCAACCGCGCCTGCCCGGGGTAGTGCGCGGGGTATGATCAGTTTTCGTCGGCAGTGCCCGATCGAGGAGTCCAAATGAATCAAAGTAAATCTCTTTCCCTGGTGACCCCGCGTACTGGCCGGTGGCTGGCCATCGCGGCCGTCGTGACGTCGATGGCTGTGCTTGGCGGCTGCGCGAATCGCAGCGCGTCCAGCGGGGTATATAGCTACGACCAAGCCCAGCGTGAGCAGATCGTCCGTACGGGCACGGTCACGGGCGTGCGCCCGATCGTGATCCAGAATGACAAGTCCAGCGGTGTCGGCATGTTGGCCGGCGGTGCGCTGGGTGGTGTGGCCGGCAACGCGGTTGGCGGCGGCACGGGCCGCACCATCGCCACGGTTGGCGGGGCCATTCTTGGCGCGCTGGCGGGCAACGCGGTCGAAAACCGCGTTGGAACCAACTCCGGCTATGAAGTCACCGTGCGCCTGGACAACGGCGAAACCCGTGTCGTGGCGCAAGAAGCCGACGTGCCGATCAGCGTGGGCCAACGCGTCCAGGTGATCAGCGGCGCAGGCCCCACCCGCGTCACCCCGATGTAATTCCCGAAGCCCGCGCAAGCGGGCTTTTTCGATGCGCGCCGACGCGTATGAAGGCCCCGATTATCGGGGCCTTTTTTGCCTGAAAGTGTCGCTCCGCCGCAACGAGAACCCCGGGATTTACCCGCAGGCGTTACGTTTCCCTGCCTTTTCTCGCGATTTAGCCCAAAAGTTTCATGGCGATTCGACGGCCAAAGTGCAATGATTGCGCCTGCGATCGATGTCAACCTTTCGCGGTGATGTAACCAAGTGCGTCCCTGTGGGCGTCCCTGCGTGCTCCCCGACATCGTTCTGGATCGCTGAATCCCGTCAGTTGAGCTTCAGCTTTTTTCTGTATTCTCGTCACCTGAATCCCAGGGGCGGGGATGTTTTGCCGACAAGGCAACTGCAATATCTATGCATACCGAGCAAGAACTCCACACCAAGATCGGCGAGATCGTCGAGTCGATCGTCATGAAGAAAGTCACCCCCGATACGCAGCTGATCGCCACGGGTCTGGTTGATTCCCTTGCCGCCGTGGACATCACGCTGGCTGTCGAATCCGAGTACGGTTGCAGCATCCCGGCTCCTGAAATCGCGGAACACCTGCAGTCGGTCCGTACGCTTGCCGGCTATGTCGCTGCCCATACTGCATAACACCCGGTTCTTGTCCCATGTCGCGGCCGCCGCGACGGCAGTAGCACTGGCGATAGGGGTGTACTGGGGCGCGGACGATGTGCTCAGCCGCATCGTGACACCCGCGGCTTCGCCCTCGGCCGCCGCTACCGACAAGAGCAACTACCTGCCTAATCTCGGGCCGGACTGGGGCACTCAACACGTCAACCTGAATCGCCTGGGCAACGCCCTGAGCGACGGGACGCTGGTCGTGCTGGGTTCGTCCGAATTGTCCAGCCACGACCTGCGCTTCGTGCCTTACCGCTTCTTCCCTGAAGAACTGAAGGTGCCGACGCTGGCGTACGGCCACGCCATGTTCCAGTCCTACGGCATCGTCAGCGTGCTGGAGTCCGTGGCCGATTCCCTGACGCCCAACACGCGGTTGGTCATCATGGTGTCGCCGGCCTGGTTTGCCTCGGGTGGCCAACTGCCGCGCAGCGCCTTTGCCGAACACGTGACGGGCCCCGTCTGGGACCGCCTGTGGGATCAGCCCAGCACGCGCGAGCAGATGCAGAACTGGATCAGCGACAACGCCAACTGGGGGCTGCTCTGGCTGATCGCCAATGGCCAGGTAGCTGAACTGAAAGACAAGCTGTCGCTGTGGTGGCATGCCCGCAAAGAGCCGGCGCCCGACCGTCCGCGCACCAAGCTGTCGGTGCCCGCGCACCGCTTCGTGTCCTGGCCATCCGCCGCGCGCCTGAACGAAGGGCAGTGGGGCCGGCTGACGCATGAAGCGCGCGAAGTCGAGCGGCAGCTGGGCGGCAACAACCCCTACGACGTGCGCGACGATTACTACAAGCAGTACCTGGCGCCGCTGTATTCGCCAGCGCGCAACGAGTTCGCCGACGTCGACCCGATCACCCGCACCGAGCTCGGAGATCTGTCGCGCGTGATGGCCCTGCTGCAAAAGCGCAAGGTCAAGGCGTACTTCGTCATTCAGCCGTTCAACCCCAAGCTGATCCTGGACGTCGAACGGTTCGACCCGGTGGTGGCCGCCATCACCGGCATGTGCCAGCGCTATCAGATGGGCTGCCTGGACCTTTACAGCATCCCGTTCGAACCGGGCATGGTGCGCGATGACATGCATCTGGCCGAGCTAGGCTGGGCCTTGGCGGACCAAGGTATTGCGGAGTACTTTTCCCGATGAAATTTTTTCGCAAGGACGGCGCCGGGCGCCGCTTCTTCTGGCATTTGTGCCTGTACATCGGGGTCATCCTCGTATTCGTGCTTCAGGCTCAGCCCACCACGGGCAGCGGCGGACCGATCAAGGTCGAATTCCAATACCAACAGTTCTGAGCGCGCCATGGAATTGTTCGCAAGCTTGAGCTTTTTTGGCGGCGCCCTGTGCGGCGGCCTGGGCCTGTTGGCGTATCGGTCGTTCGGCATGCCGCTGCGCATCGGTTATCGCCACATCATCGGCGTGATCTGCCTGGGCGTATGGATGGCGGTCTTCTGGGCGCGGCCGTATCAGCCCATCGCGCTGCTTGCCATCTCGGGCAGCGCCTTGTGGGCGGTACGCCGCAACTACATTCCGACGTGGCTGGCCGTCATCATCACCATGACGCCGCTGCTGCTGGTCAAGACGGGCGTGTCGCATCTGGGCGCCATGCTGGGCCTGTCGTTCGCGACTTTCCGCGCCATCGATGTGCTGCTGTTCGCACAGCGCAACGAACGCGTGTCGCCGCTGGACTACTTCATCTACCTGTTCTTCCCGCTGACGCTGCTGGCCGGCCCGATGTACCGCTGGCGCAATTTCCAGGCCGACCTGAAGCGCGGCTATGAAGGCGTGAACCTGAACACGTGGCTGATCGGTCTGGAACTGATCATGGTGGGCGTGATCCAGAAGTTCGGCCTGGCCGAGCTGATCTGGCGCTATGGCCTGGCCACGCTGGACGCGCACGATTATTCGTTCACGGGCGTGGCGTTGAACGCGTCGCTGTACAGCGCGTATCTGTTCTTCGACTTCGCCGGCTATTCGACGATGGCAATCGGCATCGGCATGCTGTTCGGCTTCACCTTGCCGATCAACTTCCGCAATCCGCTGGCCACGCTGAACCCGCAGGATTTCTGGCGCCGTTGGCACATCAGCCTGTCCGAGTGGCTGCGCGACGTGGTGTTCATGCCGATCTACAAGGCGCTGAGCAAGACCAAGTTCTTCGGACGCCATCGCATGGCGGCGCAGAACATCGGCATCTTCGCCACGCTGCTGGCCATGGGCGTGTGGAACGGCCTGTCGCTGCACTACATCGTCAGCGGGCTGATGTTCGGCGCGTATTCGGTGGGTCACAACCTGCTGATCAACGCATCGCGCACCCGCCCCGCGTTGCAGGCCACGCTGGCGCATCCGGTGATGCGCTTCCTGGGCCGCGTGCTTACCTTGATCCTGGCTGCGCTGGCGCTGTACGTGTTCAGCGGTCGCAGCCCCATCTGACGCCGGGAGTTTCGGCATGCGTTTCGATCTGAAATCGTTCCAGTTCGTGGATACGGACCTCTCGCCCGACGCCCTGGCCATTGCCGCCGCCGACCGCTCGCTAAGCTGGTCGCAGTTGCGCGACGAAGCCCAGGCCTGGGCGGACGTGGCGCGCGAGCAGGGCGTGGCCCCCGATGTGCCGGTGGCCATCTACGGCCACAAAGAAGCGTCGTTCTTCGTCGCCATGGTGGGCGCACTGCTGATCGGTGCGCCGTTCGTGCCTGTTGACACCATCTACCCGGCCGACCGCCTGCGCCGCATCGTCGAGATCGTGCGCGCCGCGGCTGTCTATGATGCGGCGTCCGATACCTTCACGCGTGGCGAAGGCGCGATGCTGGCTGAACGCGGCCTGGCCTATGTGATGTTTACCTCTGGCAGCACGGGCGACCCCAAGGGCGTGCAGATCGGCCGCGAAAGCGTCGGCCTGCTGGGCGACTGGATGCTGGGCAGCTTTGGCCTGGGTGACGCGCCGGTGTTCATGAACCAGGCGCCGTTCAGCTTTGACCTGTCGATGTATGAAGTGTTTGCCACGCTGGCCTCGGGCGGCGCCTGTGTGTTGAACGCACGCGAGCAGATCGCGGCGGCCGGCACGTGGATGCCGCGCCTGGCAGAGCATGGCGTGACGGTGTGGGTGTCGACCCCGTCGTTCGCACACCAGCAGTTGGCCAACCGCGACTTTTCCCCCGCGACCTTGCCGGCGCTGCGCACGTTCCTGTTTTGCGGCGAGCCCTTGCCCGCCGCGCTGGCCAAGAAGCTGCGCCTACGCTTTCCCGATGCCGTCATCCTGAACACGTACGGCCCCACGGAAGCCACGGTGGCAACCACCTGGATCGAAGTCACCGACGCGGTGCTGGCCGCGCACGATCCGCTGCCCGTGGGCCATGCCAAACCCGATAGCGTATTGATCGTGGACGAAGGCGAGATCTGCATCGTGGGCGACCACGTGATGCGCGGCTACCTGAATCGGCCCGATCTGAACGAAGCCAAGCTCTACACCTATGAAGATGGCCGCCGCGCGTTTCGCACCGGCGACCTGGGGCTGATGCAAGAAGGTGGGCTGCTGTTTTGCCGTGGCCGCATGGACGACCAGATCAAGCTGAACGGCTATCGCATCGAGCTGGCCGAGATCGACGAGGCATTGCATGGCCTGCCGGGCGTTGAGGGCGGGGCGTGCGCGGTGCTGCGCCGGCCCGATGGCACGGCGGTGCGCTTGATTGGTTTCGTGGCGGGTGTGGCCCAAGAGCCCGATGCGCGCTTTCTGGCGCCCGACGCGCTGGCCGGCTGGAAAGAGCGGCTGTCCCAGCGGCTGCCGCCGTACATGGTGCCGTCGGAACTGGTGGCCTGCCCGGCGCTGCCCATGTCCAACAACCACAAGATCGACCGCAAGAAGCTGGTCGAGATCTACGCCGGCATTCCGGCCTAGCGCGCTGACAGGAAAACAGGAACGGGGCGCAATGCCCCGTGTCCTGGTTTACTACAGGCCCATCATGCGCTGGCTTAGGTTGGCCAGCACCATCAGCAGGATCTGCGCCACGATCAGCAGCACCAACGGCGAAAAGTCGATGCTGGTGCGCGGCAGGATGCGGCGGATGGGGTCCAGCATGGGCGCGGTCAGCGCCTGCAACAGCGGCATCATCGGCGCCGTCGGGTTGACCCAGGACAGCACGGCCTGGATCAGCGTCAGCCACACCACCAGGTTCAAGGCCCACTTGATGGCCATGATCAGCGCCGAACCCATGGCGGCCGGCAGCAGCGCGGCGGGAATCAGTGCGCCCAGCGCCACCAGCCAGATCAGCACGATATAGAACAGCGCGGCCAGCCAGGCGGCAACCAGGCTGGTCCAGTCGATCTTGTTGCCTGCCGGGATGACCTTGCGCAGCGGCAGCACCAGCCAGTTCGTGGCTTGGTAGATCGTGCGCGCCAGGGGGTTGAAAGCGTGGAGGCGGATCGCGTGCATCCAGGCGCGGGCAATCAATGCCGCGCCAAACAGCGTGAACACGATTTCGAGGAGGAAGCGGAAGATTTCACCGAGCATGGACGCGATCACCCAAAAAAAGAGGAGTCAATTGTCGCACGCTGCGCGCACATATTGCCGCCGCATTTGGCGGATGGCGCAGGCGCAAAAAAGCCGCCCGGCCAAGGCCAGGCGGCTCTAGTGAAGCTATTGCTTCGAACCGTCCGAATTAAGGACGGCCACCCGTGGGAAAGGGCCACGACGCGGCGGGATTCAGCGCGGTCTTTGCGCCCGGGGCAGCAGCCGTGGAGGGCGGCGTTGCGGGCTTCTTGGGAGCGGCCTTCTTGGCAGCAGGCTTCTTGGCAGCGGCGGGCTTGGCAGCAGCAGCCGGCTTGGCGGCAGCAGGAGCCTTCTTTGCAGCAGGCGCCTTCTTTGCGGCAGGAGCCTTTTTGGCAGCGGGGGCCTTCTTGGCTACTGCTTTCTTGGCAACGGCCTTCTTGGCGGCGGGAGCCTTCTTGGCAACGGCCTTCTTTGCAACTGCCTTCTTGGCGACGGCCTTCTTGGCTACCGCTTTCTTGGCGGCAGGCGCCTTCTTGGCAACGGCCTTTTTGGCGACGGCCTTCTTGGCTACCGCTTTCTTGGCTACGGCCTTTTTGGCAACTGCCTTCTTGGCAACGGCCTTCTTGGCGACGGCTTTCTTGGCTACCGCTTTCTTGGCGGCAGGCGCCTTCTTGGCGACGGCCTTTTTAGCGACGGCCTTCTTGGCTACCGCTTTCTTGGCGACGACCTTCTTGGCTGCCGGCTTCTTGGCGGCAACCTTCTTCACTGCCGGCTTCTTGGCGGCGGCGACTTTCTTGACTGCTACCTTCTTGACAGCGGCTTTCTTGGCCGGTGCGGCCTTCTTAGCGACTGCCTTCTTGGCGGCGGGCTTCTTCGCCGCTGCTTTCTTTACGGCTTTCTTGGCTGTTGCCATGGTCATGCTCCTTAGGTTCAGGGGTCCCAGAACTTAAACCCGTGCCCCGACTCGCCAACAAGGCGAACCGTGCCCGGGCTATTCATCGGCGCATGCCGCTGTTCTGTGCGAGCAACAGCTACTACGGTTTGCGCTAATGAATTCGGCACAGCCATTTGATATGGCCCCCGCTCCTTTGGCGCGAGCCATTTCAAATGGCGCCGGTCGCAGCCTGATCACAGGCCGCCGACCGCTTGTTCTACGTGTTCGAAAACACCCTGACCAGGAAGCGCGTCATCAAGCCTGTCGCGAACGCGACGCTCTGCATTCGCAGAGCGTGCCCGCGCCGGGCCTGATGACGTACTGCTTTACTCCCAGCTCAGCGTGCCACCGGTTTGGTATTCGATCACGCGAGTTTCAAAAAAGTTGCGTTCCTTTTTAAGATCGATCATTTCCGCCATCCAGGGGAAGGGATTTTCTTCCTGCGGGTACAGCGGTTCGATACCGATTTGCTGGCAACGACGGTTGGCGATGAAGCGCAGGTAGGATTTGAACATAGGTGCGTTCAAGCCCAACACGCCGCGCGGCATCGTGTCTTCGGCGTAAGCGTATTCGAGTTCGACCGCTTTGCGGAAGAGTTCTCGAATTTCTTCGCGGAAGGCCGGCGTCCACAGATGCGGATTTTCCAGTTTGACGGTGTTGATCAGGTCGATGCCGAAGTTGCAGTGCATGGATTCATCGCGAAGGATGTACATGTACTGTTCGGCGGCGCCGGTCATCTTGTTCTGGCGGCCAAGCGCCAGGATCTGCGTGAAGCCAACGTAGAAGAACAGGCCTTCCATCAAGCAAGCGAAAACGATCAGCGACTTCAGCAGCGTCTGGTCGGCTTCGGGCGTGCCCGTCTTGAAGTTGGGGTCCGCGATCGCGTCGATGAACGGGATCAGGAACTGGTCTTTGGCGCGGATGGACGGAACTTCGTTATAAGCGTTGAAGATCTCGGCTTCGTCCAGGTCCAGGCTTTCGACGATGTATTGATAAGCGTGCGTGTGGATCGCTTCCTCGAATGCCTGGCGCAGCAGGAACTGGCGGCATTCGGGAGCCGTGATGTGGCGGTAGGTGCCCAACACGATGTTGTTCGCGGCCAGCGAGTCGGCCGTGACGAAGAAACCCAGGTTGCGCTTGACGATGCGGCGTTCGTCTTCGGTGAGCCCGTTGGGGTTCTTCCAAAGCGCGATGTCGCGCGACATGTTGATCTCTTGCGGCATCCAGTGGTTGGCGCACGTGGCCAAATACTTTTCCCACGCCCACTTGTACTTGAACGGCACAAGTTGATTGACGTCGGTTTCGCCGTTGATGATGCGCTTGTCGGCAACCTTCACGCGCTGCGCGGTAGCGGCACCGCTGGCAGCCAGACCCGCCGCGTGTTCAGGCGCGGCAGGCGTGGGCATGGCGGTGTCGCCGAATACACCCGTCGCCGCCCGGACTTCGGGCGCAGCCTGCTGGCCGCCCGCAGGGGCGGGGGAAGCAGGTTGCGTGGCGGTGGTGTCGTCTTCCCAATTAATCATTTCAATTCTCCGGAGGCGGTTATTGGCAGGCTTCGCACTCTTCGAAGCCGGGGTCGCCCGGCCGCATGGTGCAAACCGCCCCGAGAACTTCGGGTTCCGGCAAAACAGGTGCGGCGCCCACGGCCGCGGCCGTGGATTGACCACCAGCGGTGACGGCGTTCAGTTCGCCGCCGCGGCCCGTGGACTTCTCGGCGCTGGTGGCGCCCAGGGTACGCAGGTAGTACGTGGTCTTCAGGCCACGCAGCCATGCCAGCTTGTAGGTGTCATCCAGCTTCTTGCCCGATGCGCCCGACATGTAGATGTTCAGCGACTGAGCTTGATCGATCCACTTCTGACGGCGCGACGCGCATTCAACCAGCCAGCTCGGTTCGACTTCGAACGCGGTGGCGTAGAGTTCGCGGAGTTCGGAAGGTACGCGATCGATGCGGGACAGGCTGCCGTCGAAGTACTTGAGGTCGGCGACCATGACTTCGTCCCAGAGACCGAGTTTCTTCAGGTCACGCACGAGGTAATCGTTAACGACCGTGAACTCGCCGGAGAGATTCGATTTGACGTACAAGTTCTGGAAAGTAGGTTCGATGCACGCAGATACACCAATGATATTGGAAATAGTCGCGGTTGGGGCAATTGCCACGCAATTGGAGTTGCGCATGCCGTGTTGTTTGATGCGCGCGCGCAACGTATCCCAATCGAGCGTGCTCGATTCATCAACTTCAACATGACCACCGCGTTCATCACGCAGCATCTTCAACGTGTCTTGCGGCAAGATGCCACGCGACCACAACGAACCTTCATACGATTGATAGCGACCACGTTCTTCGGCGAGCAGGCTCGACGCGAAGTACGCGTGATAGCAAACGGCTTCCATCGAACGATCAGCGAATTCAACGGCGGCTTGCGATGCGTAAGGCACGCGCATCATTTGCAGGCAGTCTTGGAAACCCATGATGCCCATGCCCACCGGACGATGGCGCGCGTTGGAATTGCGGGCCTTCTCGACGGCGTAGTAGTTGATGTCGATAACGTTGTCGAGCATGCGCATCGCGATGCTGACCGTGCGCTTGATCTTGTCGTGATCCAGTTCGAATCCGCCGCCGGCAGCCGGCTTCATGTGCGCGACCAGGTTCACCGAACCCAGGTTGCACACCGCGATTTCGGATTCGTTGGTGTTCAGCGTGATCTCGGTGCACAGGTTCGAGCTGTGGACGACGCCCACGTGTTGCTGCGGCGAACGGATGTTGCACGGATCCTTGAACGTGATCCACGGGTGGCCGGTTTCGAACAGCATCGACAGCATCTTGCGCCACAACGTCAGCGCCGGCATCTTCTTGTACAGCTTGAGCTCGCCGCTGGCGACGCGCTTTTCGTAGCCGACATACGCTTCTTCAAACGCGCGGCCGACCTTGTCGTGCAGGTCGGGGCAGTCGGACGGCGAGAACAGCGTCCATTCACCGCCTTCCATGACGCGCTTCATGAACAGATCGGGAATCCAGTTCGCCGTGTTCATGTCGTGCGTGCGGCGGCGTTCGTCGCCGGTGTTCTTGCGCAGTTCCAGGAATTCTTCGATGTCCAGGTGCCACGATTCCAGGTACGTGCACACCGCGCCCTTGCGCTTGCCGCCCTGGTTCACCGCGACGGCGGTGTCGTTGACGACCTTCAGGAACGGAACCACGCCCTGGCTTTCGCCGTTGGTGCCCTTGATGTGGCTGCGCAGCGCGCGCACCGGGGTCCAGTCGTTGCCCAGGCCGCCGGCGTACTTGGCCAGCAGCGCGTTTTCCTTGATGGCGTCGTAGATGCCTTCCAGGTCATCGGAGACGGTCGTGAGATAGCACGACGACAGCTGCGAGTGCAGCGTGCCCGAGTTGAACAGCGTCGGCGTCGAGCTCATGAAGTCGAACGAGGACAGGATCTCGTAGAACTCGATGGCGCGCGTTTCGCGGTCGGCTTCGCGCAGCGCCAGGCCCATGGCCACGCGCATGAAGAACACCTGCGGCAGTTCGATGCGGGTGCCACGGATGTGCAGGAAGTAGCGGTCGTACAGCGTCTGCAGGCCCAGGTAGCCGAATTGCAGATCGCGCTTGGCGTTCAAGGCCTTGCCCAGGCGGGTCAGGTCATAGTTGGCCAGTTCGGGCGACAGCAGGCCGCCTTCGATGCCGCGTGCGATGAACGTGGGGAAGTATTCGGCGTAACGCGCGATCATGCCGTCTTGCGAGACTTCTTCGCCCAGCACTTCCTTGCGGATCGTGTGCAGCAAGAGGCGAGCGGTGACTTGGCTGTAGGCCGGGTCTTTTTCGACCAGCGCGCGCGCGGACAGGATGGCGGACTTGAACACTTCGTCGACGGGGATGCCGTCGTACAGGTTCTTGACCGTTTCCTTCAGGATGGCTTCGCTATCGATGAATTCGTCCAGGCCTTCGCCGGCGGCGACGATGGTCGCGCGCAACTCAGCCAGGTCCAGCGGACGGCGCACACCGGCGTCGGTGACGTTCAGCACGTGTTCTTCAGGAGCGGCGGCGGCCTTTTCCTGGCCTTCGGCGGCAGCGGCGGCGGCGCGCTCTTGCGTGCGCTTCTCGCGATACAGGACGTAGGCGCGGGCAACGTCATGTTGGCCCGAGCGCATCAGCGCCAGTTCGACCTGGTCCTGGATGTCTTCAATATGGAAGGTGCCGCCGTTGGGGCGGTTGCGCACCAGGGCGTTCACGGCCTGGCTGGTCAGGTTTTCGACCAGTTCGCGCACACGCGCGGACGCGGCGCCCTGGCCGCCGTTGACGGCCAGAAAGGCCTTGGTCATGGCGATGGCGATCTTGCTGGGTTCAAACCCGACCACCGAGCCATTGCGGCGAATGATGTTGTAGCTGGCCCATTGCCCGCCATTGGCGTCGGCAGGGGAATCGGTTTGCGAGGGCGGCACGGCCGAAGGCCGGGTCACAGAGGCGATCGAAGTCTGCATGGAAGCTCCTGTGCGAAAACGCGTAGATAGCGACATGACGGCGGTCATGTCGGGTACGAATGTGGATCTTTTGAGGGGGTCGGAACGGCTTGGACGGCTTAGTCCAAAAGGCGTGGCCGACGAGAATCAGCGCTTAGGCGACCACAACATGTAGTGTAGCACCCCTCGTTGGACACTAATTCTAGTGATCGAGACCTACTGGAACAAGAAGAAGATATGACGAAGCTCACAAAAGATTGTTACTAAATGCACTGGGCGCGCCCAGTAAGGCGCGCCCAGGACTGCACCGCTCAGAGCGACTGTTTATGCGGTTCTCCGCAGGGGTATGTCGCGCGGGGCCGGTGCCATATAGCTCTGCATCAATCGACCCAATTGCGTCCGGTACTTCTCGACGTTCGCAGACTTCACGTGGCCGTAGCCGCGGATGGTTTCTGCAAGGCCGGCGATTGTAGCTGCTTGCGCGATGTTGTCGCGGGTCAACCCTACAAGAAGCTGGTCTATGGTCTGGCGGTACTCGGTGACAAGCGCCCGCTCCATCTTGCGTTCGGCGGTGTGGCCGAACGGGTCGAACCAGGTGCCGCGCAGTCCTTTCAACCGTGTCAGCAATTTCAGTGCCGACATGGTGCGCGGCCCCAGCGTCATCTTGCGCGGCACACCGGTGCGCGGATCCTTGCGGGCGAAGATCGGCGGGGCCATGTGAAAGCGCAGGCTGTAGTCGCCTTCGAACTGACCCTTCAGCTGCGCCTGGAATGCCTCGCCGGTGTAGAGCCGCGCCACTTCGTATTCGTCCTTGTAGGCCATCAGCTTGAACAGGCCGCGCGCCACTGCCATCGCCAGTCGGGGCGACTTGGCATCCGGCGCCAATTCGCGTTCGCGCGCGGCAACTGCTTCGACCACGTCCTGGTAGACGCGTGCGTAGCGGGCGTCTTGATACGCGGTCAGGTCCGCAATGCGGCGGGCCAGGGCGCGTTCGAAGGTTTCCGGCACGTGCAGCTGTACCACCTGGGCACGCGGACGCAGCGCGCTTTCCAGCGCGTCGGGCTGATGCGCAGCCAGCCGGCCGCTGTCGAATGCCGCGCGGTTCGCGGCTACGGCCACGCCGTTCAGTTCGATGGCGCGGTTGATCGACGCCTGCGACAACGGCACGCCGCCGCGCTGCCAGGCATAGCCCAGCATGAACATGTTCGACAGGATGCTGTCGCCGAACAATGCCAGCGCGGCTTCGTGCGCGTCGATGGCGGCCGTGTTGGCATCGCCGGCGGCGTGGCGAATCTTGGCCAGCAACGCCTCGGGGCGCATGGCGGCGTCAGGGTCCCGCGTGAACTCGGACACGGGCGCCACATAGGTGTTGACGGTGACCTGCGTGTGCCCGCGGCGCAGCGCGCCCAGCGAATCCGGCGCGACCGAGGCGACCGGGTCGCACAGGATGGCGGCATCGGCCTGCTGCCAGTCCAGTCGGACCGGACCCGCCGGCGCGCCGGCAGGCGCCAGGCGAATATGGCTGACAACGGTGCCGCCCTTTTGCGCCAGGCCGGTCAGGTCCAGCACCGCCGCCGACAGGCCTTCCAGGTGCGCGGCCATCGACACGATGGCGCCGATGGTGATGACGCCCGTGCCGCCCATGCCGGCGACCAGCAGCCGGTAGGGCCGGTCCAGCGACGGCGTGGCGGGTTGCGGCAATTGCTCGATCAGGCGTTGCAGGCGTTCCTGATCGGTCTTGGGCGCGGCGCTCTTGCGCGGCTTGCCACCCATGACCGACACGAAGCTGGGGCAGAAACCTTCGGCGCAGGAATAGTCCTTGTTGCAGCTGGACTGGTCGATCGCGCGCTTGCGGCCGTACGGCGTTTCCAGCGGCACCACCGACAGGCAGTTCGATTGCACGCCGCAGTCGCCGCAGCCTTCGCACACCGCGCTGTTGATCAGCATGCGGCGCGCCGGGTCGGGGAACTGGTTCTTCTTGCGGCGGCGGCGCTTTTCGGCGGCGCACGTCTGGTCATGGATCAGCACGGTCACGCCGGCAATCTCGCGCAGCTCGCGCTGCAACGCATCCAGCTCGCGGCGGTGGTGCACCTTGATGTTGGGTCCCAGGTCCACGCCTTGGTATTTTTCAGGCTCGTCGCTGGTGACGACGATGCGCGCCACGTTCTCGCCGCGCAGTTGCTGGCAGATCTGCGGCACCGAGATCGGGCCGTCCACGGGTTGCCCGCCCGTCATCGCAACCGCGTCGTTGAACAGGATCTTGTAGGTGATGTTGGCGCGCGCGGCCACCGCCTGGCGAATCGCCAGATAGCCCGAGTGGTAGTAGGTGCCTTCGCCCATGTTCTGGAAGATGTGTGGCATCTTGGTGTAGCGCGACAGCCCGATCCAGTCCACGCCTTCGCCGCCCATCTGCGTCAGCCCGCCCGTGTCGCGGTCCATCCACGCAGCCATGTAGTGACAGCCCACGCCGGACAAGGCCTGGCTGCCCTCGGGCACCTTGGTCGACGTGCTGTGCGGACAGCCCGAACAAAAATACGGCCGGCGGCGCATGCCGTCGGCGTCGTTCGACAGCGCCGACTGGCAATCGAACGCGGCCAGGTCCGTGCCCAGCGGCAGGCCGGCGCTGCGCGACAGCCACGCCGCCAGCGGCCGCGCCAGCAGCGACGGGCGCAATTGGCCCGCCGACGGCACCACCGTTTCGCCGTCCAGGCCTTTCTTGCCGATGACGGTCGGGCGGTCCGGCAGGTTGAACAGCAGATCCTTGATCTGGCTTTCGACCACGGCGCCTTTCTCTTCGATCACCAGGATGTGCGACAGCCCGCGTGCAAACTCCAGCAGCCGTTCACCGTCCATCGGCCAGGTCAGGCCCGGCTTGTAGATGCGCACGGGCGCGTTGGCGGTGACGGTGTCCACGCCCAGGCGCGCCAGCGCTTCCATGGTGTCCAGATGCGCCTTGCCGACGGTGACGATGCCCACGGTGGCGCGCGGCGCCGGACAGGTCAGGCGGTCAATGCTGTGGCGGCGCGCGAAGGCGGCCACCGCTTTCATGCGCAGATTCATGCGCGCTTCCACGGCCAGCGACAGGAAGTCGCGCGCGGAATACTCCAGCGACTCGGGCGGCATGTCGGGGTTGGACGGCATGTCGTAGTGCTGCACGGCGGCGGGGGTGAACGAGTGCCCGCTTTCGATGGTTTCGGACACCGCCTTGAATGCGACCCACGTGCCGGAATAGCGCGACAGCGCCCAGCCCCATAGCGCAAAGGTCTCGTACTCGTCGATCGAGGTCGGATGCACGATCGGCATTTGCCAGCCGATCAACGACGCTTCGCTGGCGTGCGGAATCGAGGACGACACGGCGGTGTGGTCATCGCCCACCACCACCAGCACGCCGCCGTTGCGCGATGCGCCGGCCGCATTGCCGTGATGCAGCGCATCGCCCGCGCGGTCCACGCCCGGGCCTTTGCCGTACCACATGGCGAATACGCCATCGACGTTGCGGTCGGCGCGTACGCCGGCCTGCTGCGTCCCCATGACGGCGGTGGCGGCCATGTCTTCGTTGATGCCGGGCAGGAACGAGATCTTGCTGGCGTCCAGCGCCTTCTTCGCCTTCCACATGGCCATGTCCACACCGCCCAATGGCGATCCGCGGTAGCCCGACACAAAGCCCGCCGTGTTCAGCCCGCGTTCACGGTCGACCCGTGCCTGCGTCAGCATGATTCGCACCAGCGCCTGCGTTCCCGTCAGGAAGATGCGGCCGGACTCCCGCGTAAGGTTGTCGGCAAGCTGGTAATCAAGGTCCAGCTGGGGTTCGGGGGCGGGAGTGCCGTCCATAGTGAATGCTCCTGGTATTTCGCACCATGATAGGTTCGCGAGGCATCCGATTTATTGCGTTTTTGGATCGTGCTATCCCTATAATTCGCAATGAACATTTCGTGTTCGACAAAAACCAGGAGACAAAGCGATGGACAAGACCGATATCGGCATCCTCAAGGCCTTGCAGGAGGACGGCCGGGCTTCGGCGCAGCAGCTGTCCGACAAGGTAGGGCTATCGGCCGCGCCGGTGTGGCGGCGGGTCAAGGCGATGGAAGCCAGCGGGGTGATCCAGGGCTATAGCGCGCAGGTGGACCGCAGCAAGGTGGGCTTGGGCTGCATGTTTGCGCAGATCAGCCTGGAGCGGCATTCGTCGAACACGGTTGAACACTTCGAACGCTCGGTGCGCGACGCGCCCGAAATCCTGGAGTGCTACGCGGTCACCGGCGATTCGGACTTCCTGTTGAAAATCCTGGTGGAAAGCCCCGAGGCCTACGACCGTTTCCTGCATCGCTTCCTGTTCAACATGCCGGGCATTCGCCAGACGCGCACCATCGTGGCGCTGCGCGAGATCAAGCACGAACAGCGGCTGCCGTTGTGACCCAGGCCGATCGCAGCGCCCTCTATATATAGAGAGCGTGGAAAGAGAAGCCGTGGACACGCGCGCGGTGTCGCTTGAAACCAACGCATTCGTGCGCGTTCCATGGCTAAACCAGGGGCTTTGCGACGCCGACTGTTGCGCAATTGCACACCGCGCGGATCGTCGTTGATTCTTCCCCAGCGGCTCTTTAGAGTGCGTGATGTTTGCTGCGCGAGGGACGTGCCGGTGTGATCGGCGCGGCGCGTCGACAGACGTGTTGAGGAAGTCATGAGCAGTGTGTATTTGCGTTCGGCCGGCATCGCCTGCGCCGTTCTTATCCTGGCCGGGTGCGTCGCCAGGAAGCCCGCCGTCATCACCGAGGCGCAGCCCGCGGACCCGCCCAAGGCGGTGGCCTGTGTGCCGGCCAAAAGCGGCGACCCCATGATTGGTACCTGGCTGTCGAACACGCGCCCGCGCGATGTCAGCGGCGAATTGCAATCGCTGATCGTGTTGTCCGCCGATGGCTCGATGGCCTATGAGTCTTTGCTCAAGATCGGGCGCAAGTCGCGCCCGGCCCTGCGCGAGACCGGTTGCTGGACGGTGGCCGACAACGTCTACACGATGCAGACGACCAAGTCCGCCGGCGAGCCCGTGGATGCCAACGACCCCATTTACCTGAACCGCTATCGCGTCGAAAAAGTCGAGCACGCCAAATTGACGCTGCGCGAACTCAAGAGCGGCGGCCAGGTCGTCACCGCGCGCCGCATGCCGCAGGGCTATCGCCTGCCGTATTGAGCGTTGCGCGGGGAGGGCGCGTGCGGGCGCTGCGCCAGAACAAGGCCGCGCCTGACGCACCGTTGCGCGGGGCGGACACTGCGTTCGCCCACCGCGCCAAGATGGCCGGGCTGCGGTAAGGTGCGGGCTTCGACTTTTGCCTAGCCGCCGGTTCCCCATGCCCGCCATGTCCTCTGAAGCACGCGCCATCGCACTGCTTGCCCTGGCCGCCTTTGTCAGCGCCAGCGCCTTTCGCATCTGTGATCCCATGCTGCCGCAGCTGGCGGCGGAATTCGGCACGACTACCGGCCAGGCCGCGCGCGCCGTGACGGCGTTTGCGGTGGCCTACGGCGTGTTGCAGATGTTCTTCGGTCCCGTGGGCGACCGCTACGGCAAGTACCGCGTGGTCAGCGTGGCCACCGTGGCCTGTGCGCTGGGCAGCGCGGGCGCCATCATGGCCGAATCCCTGGATGTGCTGGTGCTTTGCCGCGCGCTGTCCGGCGCGGCGGGGGCGGGCATCGTGCCGTTGTCGATGGCCTGGATTGGCGACAACGTACCCTACGAGCGTCGCCAGGCGACGCTGGCCCGCTTTTTGACCGGCACCATCCTGGGCATGTCCGCGGGCCAGTTGGCCGGCGGCATTTTCGCGGACACCGTGGGCTGGCGCTGGGCCTTCGCGGCCCTGGTGGTGGGCTACCTGATCGTGGGCGTGCTGCTGCACCTGGAGGTGCGGCGCCAGCGCGCGGCGGGCTTTGCGCAGGTGGACCCCAACGCCGTTCGTCAGGGTTTTATCGGGCAGGCGCGGCTGGTGCTGGGCACGCCGTGGGCGCGCATTGTGTTGGCCACGGTGTTCGTTGAGGGCCTGCTGGTCTTTGGCGCGCTGGCATTCGCGCCGTCTTACCTGCACGAACGATTCAACATTTCGTTGACGGCCGCCGGCGCGCTGGTGGCGGTGTACGCGGTGGGCGGGCTGATCTACACGGTCGTGGCCGGCCGCATACTCAAGCGTCTGGGCGAACGCGGCCTGGCGGTTGCGGGCGGTCTGGTGCTGGGCGTCGCCTTCCTGTCGTACCTGCTGGGTCCGGTCTGGATGTGGAGCCTGCTTGCCAGCGTGCTGGCGGGCTTTGGCTATTACCTGCTGCATGCCACGTTGCAAACCAACGCGACGCAGATGGTGCCTTCCGCGCGTGGCACGGCGGTGGCGTGGTTTGCGTCGTGCCTGTTCATGGGGCAGGCGGCGGGCGTGGCGTTGGCGGGGGCGGTGGTGGATGAGATTGGCGCTGCGGCGATGTTTGGTGGCTCGGCGGTGCTGCTGCCCCTGCTGGGGGCGGTCTTTCCCCGGGGCTGGCGCTTTTATACATCTGGCGCTGCCGGCGCGGGGGCTGGGG
>NZ_LBHW02000031.1:0-74728 GCF_001005835.2 Achromobacter sp. LC458 | reverse complement strand
CTGCGCCAGCAGCGCCAGCGCCGTGTCCGCGTCGGGCTGGCGGGACAGCAGCGACAAGCCCAATATCGAAAGAAACAGCGGCGCCTGGGATTCGCCCACGCGCGTCAGCGCTTGCGCCATGGCGGTGTACACCTGGTCTAGATCGTCGTTGTTCATGCTTGGCCTTCCTGGGTTGCGGACTGGGCGATCGAAGGATAGTAGGGCGCCAGCGCGGCGCGTAGCTGCTGGGCGTCGGGCGCGGACCAACGGCCCAGCACATAGCCGTCCGGGCGGATCAGCGTGACCAGGCCGTCGGCGGCGCCATGGCGCTGGCGCAACTGCCCATGCGCGTCGTCCAGACAGCCAGAGCCCGAGCCCGATCCCGCCCCGGCGCCCACCTGCACGATCTGCAAGGGGTGCGGCGCGCTTTGCGTGGCCGTGGCCAGGGCATTCAATTCGCGGGCCAGCGACGCGTCGGGCGATACCGCCAGCAGCACGAAGCCCCGGCCGAAACTCTGGCTCAGGTAGCGGACAGCGGGGCCGTCTTGCAGCTGCGCATCGGGCACGGGTTGGCCGGGGGCGGCGGCGGGGCCGGCTTGCGGCGCGCCGTCGTGCAGGTTCAAGGGCGAGGCGTCGTACGAAATAGGCGCGGACTGCCGGGGGTTGATCAGCGGGCGCACCGCCTCGTCCACCAACGCCAGCCGCAACGCGGCTTCGCGCATCAAGCGAAAGCCGAAGTCCGGCGGCGCCATGAATTCCGTGCTCTTGGCGCCATAGGCCAGGTTCTGGCGGGTGGCGTGCACGCGTTCGATGCTGTAGCTGTCCAGCAGGCTGTCCGGGGCCTGGCCCTTCAAGACCCAGGCCAGTTTCCAGGCCAGGTTGCCGGCATCGTCCAGGCCGGAGTTCAGGCCGCGCACGCCAAAGATGGGCACCAGGTGGCCGGCGTCACCGGCAAACAATACGCGTCCGTGGCGGTACTGCGCCAGCGTCAGGCACTTGGCGTTGTAGACCGAAATCCACAGGGCTTTCCAAGGCGCGGTTTCGCCGATCATGTCCAGATGGCTTTGCACGCGCGGCAAGACGTTTTCCGGTTTGACGGCTTCGTCGGGGTCTTCGTCGTCGCGAATCTGGTAGTCCACGCGCCACACGTTGCCGGGCTGGCGGTGCATCAGCAGGGTGGAACCGGGGTTGGACGGCGGGTCGAACCAGGCCAGGCGTTCAACGGGGCGGGTCGATGCCTGTTCGATGTCGACGATGACGTAGCGGCCTTCGTACTGCATGCCTTCCAGCTTCAGGCCCATGGCCTCGCGCACGGTGCTGCGGCCGCCGTCGCAGGCAATCAACCAGTCGGCGCGCACGGTCTGGCGCGAGCCGTCGGTGTCGATCTGGACCGTGACGCCATCGGCGTCGGCATGCAGGCCGGCCACGCGGGCCGACCACTGCAATGTGGCCAGATCGGGGTGGCGCTGCATGGCCTGATGCGCGTATTCCTCCACCGAGTATTGCTGGATGTTGACCATGGGCGCGTAGCGCTGCAAGGGGTCGTGCGGCATCTGGAAGTGCAGCACTTCGCGGTCGCGGTAGTAGCTGCGGCCGCCCGGCCAGGCCAGACCGGTTTCCATCAGCGGCTTGTCCGCGCCCACCCAGCCCAGGATTTCCTGCGAGCGGCGGGATATGCAGATGGCGCGGCTGCCACGGCAATAGTCGTCGTCTGCCTCGACCGTGAGCGAGGCGATGCCGTACTCGGCCAGCAGGGCGGCCAGCGTCAGGCCGACCGGGCCTCCGCCGGCAATCAACACGGGTACATGCGCGGGTAGCGGCATCTTGTCTCCAGGATATTTGGTTGTTTCCGCAACTATATTTCTCATAAGTTGCGCGCGCAACTACTTTGGTGGGACGTAAAAAAACCCGCCGGATCGAATCGGGCGGGTTTTCAGAAAAGGGCGCTGCGCGCTTAGTTGCGCACGCTTAGTTGCGCACGTTATAGATGCGCATCGCCTGCTGCTTCTGGTTGGCGTCCATGACGCGCAGCACCACCACGCGGGCGTTAAAGCCGTCGGGCAGCTTCAGCTGGCCTAGCGCGTAGTCGTAGCGGTCGACATTCAGCGTGGGGCCTTCCGGGGTGACGGTTGCGGCGCGGCCATTGGAATAGCTGCCTTCGATGCTGAACGTCAGCGTGCCCTTGAACGGCGCGCCGGTGCGCTCTTCGCGCATTACCAGAACCTGGTAGTCAAGCTGGCCGGGAGCGCGCTTGAATGTGGCCGAGCGGATGCCCAGGTTGCCGCCGCGCGGGTCCGGCGGCATGGCGTCCTGGAACAGGACCAGTTCTTTGTTCAGCGTATCGATCTTGGCGCGGGCATCGGCCAGGTCGGTGGTCAGCTTTTCGTGGCCGGACTTATTGGCGTCGCGCTGTTGGGTGGCTTCTTCCAGCTGGGTTTGCAGGCGCTGGCGTTCCAGGTTGGACGCGCTCAGCTCGCTATGCAGGGACTCGGACTGCTCGACGGTCAGGCGTTGCGGGCCGTAGTTCGTTTGCAGGAAGAGCACGCCGCCCGCACCCAGGGCAATTCCCACCAGCAGCAGGACAAGCCAGCGCGGCAGGCGCCGCGTGCGTTGACCGGGTTGGTACACGGAGGGCTTGAATACAGCCCGTTGCGATCTTCCAAACATCCCCATTCCTAGAAAACTTCCTGTGTATGTGCTTGTTCGCGCGGGTGCCCGCGCGCGCCAAAGCGTCAGAGAATACCCCGTTAGCCGGGGCGGTTGGGTGCGCGGACAAGCCTGGTTGCGCACCTTGATATTGTGAAATATGTGAGCGTCAGCGTGCTGCTGCGAGGAGCTCCGCGTCCAGATCGGCAAGCCGTTGCGGGGTGCCGACATCGACCCAGCGGCCGTCGTGGCGTGCGCCGCGCGCCAGGTTTTTGGCCATTGCCTGCCGTAGCAGGGGCGCCAGGGGCGCCGCCGTGCCGCGCTGGACATCCGCGAACAACGAGGGATGGTAGACGCCGATGCCTGCGTAGGTCAAACGCGGCTCGCCGTCGGCATGCAGGACGCCATCGGGCGATAGCCGGAAATCACCGGCCGGGTGCTGCACGGGGTTGTCGACCATCAACAAGCCCACGCCACCATCGGGCACATTGGCCGCCAGGGACGGCGCCAGCGCGGGGTCCCAGTCGCACCAGACGTCGCCGTTCACAACCAGGAACGGCGCATCGCCCAGCAGGGCAAGCGCCTGGGCGATGCCGCCGGCCGTTTCCAGCGCGGTGCCTTCGGCTGAATACCGAATCCGCACGCCGAAAGCACCGCCATCGCCCAGCGCGCGTTCGATCTCGTGGCCCAGCCAGGCATGGTTGATGACGATCTGGCGGATGCCCGCCGCCGCCAGCCGTTCCAAATGCCAGACGATCAGGGGCTTGCCGCCCACCGTCAGCAAGGGCTTGGGCAGCCGATCGGTCAGCGGGCGCATGCGTTCGCCGCGGCCCGCGGCAAGAATCATGGCTTGCATCAAAAGGTGTATCCGACGCTGACCTGGCGGTCGTCCAGTTGGTCGAGCAGGCGCAGCAGGGGGGTGAAAACGCCGTAGCGCTGGGCCACCTGACGGACGTAGCCGTTCATGCGCGGCATGTGGGCCAGGTAATGCGCCTTGCCGTCGCGGTGGTTCAGGCGGGCGAATACGCCCATGATGCGCAGGTTGCGTTGCAGGCCCATCCATTCGTAGGCGCGATGGAATTCGGCAAAGTCGGCGTCCACGGGCAGGCCGGCCGCGCGCGCCATTTCCCAATAGCGGATGGCCCAGTCCAGCTGCTGCGGTTCCTCCCAGGTGGTGCGGGCGTCGGTAACCAATGAGGCCAGGTCATAGGTGATGGGGCCCACCAGCGCGTCCTGGAAATCGATGACGCCGGGGTTGGGACCGTACTGCGGTTGGTCGCACACCATCAGGTTGGGCGAATGGAAGTCGCGATGCACCAGTACCTGCGCCTGGCCGCCGTTGCTGGTCGACAGCAGGGCGAAGATCTTTTCCAGGGCGTTGGCGGTCTTGTCGTCCAGCGTGACGCCGTGGTGCTTGTTGACGTACCACTCGGGGAACAGCTTGAGCTCGTCGGCCAGCCGGTTGGTGTCGTACGTGGCCAGGCCGCGGGTGGACGCCTGCTGCAAGCGCACCAGCGCGGCCAGTGCCTCGCGGTACAGCGTTTGCAGTTCGCTATCGGAAATGCCGGCCTGGATGCGCTGATAGTAGGTTTGCTCACCCAGGTCGGACAGCAGCAGCAGGCCCTGGTCCAGGTCCTGTTCCAGCACCTGAGGCACGTTCAGCCCGGCTTCGGCCAGCAGTTGGCCCACGTGCAGGAAGGGGCGGCAGTCTTCGTGCGCCGGCGGCGCGTCCATGACAATCAGGGTGCGCTCGCCGGCGTCCAAACGGAAATAACGGCGAAAACTGGCGTCGGCGGAGGCCGGGCGCAGCGTGTCCACGGCCAGGTTCAAGGCTTTGGGCAGGCTTTCCAGCCAGTTGCGGATCTGCACCAGGCGGGGGTCGTGATCGTTTTTCAAGGAAGATCCGTGTCAGAAGGGCAATATTGCTGAAATTTGCATTCGGCGCACATAAGGCTGGGCGTATGGCGCGGCTTCTCTATAATACCGGCTCGTTTACACCAGCATCGGCCGTTCTCCGCCGCCAATGCCAGGTTTTCCCATCGTCAAAAAGGGCTGTTTTCACTCGTGCGCAAGGTTCGGTGGTTGATCCTCTCTGCTGTCAGCGTGGCCGCCGGAGCCGTCCAGGCTCAAGGCAGCCAAGGTTCGACTCCCGCGGCGTCCGCAGCAACCGCGACCTCCGCGGCCCCCGTGTTGCGTACGTCGCCGGGTCTGCGCATTCACCGCCTGCCCGATGAAAGCATCCCCGCGTACCTGGAAGCCGACAGCATCGAGGGCGACCCCGATTCCGACCTGACCCTGAACGGCAGCGCGCAAGTGCGCCGCATCGATGGCGTCATCAAGGGCGACCGCATCAACTACCGCAAGGACACCGGCGAAGTCGATGTCCAGGGCAGTGCGCGCATGATGCGCGACGGCACCTTGGTGACCGGCCCCAACGCGAAGTTCAACGTCGACAAATATTCAGGCCAGGTCGAAAAGCCCAACTTCTGGATGGGCGCCACCGGCGGCTTCGCCGTTGCCGAACACGCCGACATCTTCAGCAAGTCGCAGATGCGGCTGCATACGGTCACGTACAGCGGCTGCTCGTGCGAAACGCCGTCCTGGTACATCAAGGCCAACACCGTCGATATCGATTTCGACGAAAACGAAGGCGTGGCGCGCAACGGCGTGCTGTATTTCAAGGACGTGCCGATCCTGGCGTCGCCCTACATGACCTTCCCGGTCAAGAAAGAACGCAAGTCGGGCTTCCTGATGCCGACGTATGGCACCACCAGCCAGGGCGGCTTCGACATTTCGCTGCCGTACTACCTGAACCTGGCGCCCAACTACGACATGACGGTCCAGCCGCGCTACTTTTCCAAGCGCGGCATGCAGCTGGGCGGCGAATTCCGCTACCTGGGTTCGTCCTATCTGGGCACCCTGGACGGCACCTACCTGCCTAACGACAACGTCACCAGCGAAGACCGCTGGATGTACTGGTGGCGCCACCAGCAGACGTTCTCGCACGGCTTCTACGCCGACTGGGACATCGCCAAGGTTTCAGACGACAACTACTTCCGCGACATCTCGCAGCTGGGCCTGAACCAGGCGTCGACCACCTACCTGCCGCAGCGCGGCCGCGTGGGCTGGGCCTCCAACTACTGGAGCACGTACGCACAGGTCTACAAGTACCAGACGCTGCAGGATCCGGACGCGCCGCTGGTGCCGCCGTACGACAAGGAACCCGAGTTGTACCTGCGCGGTGCGCGCTATGACTGGGGCGGTTTCGACGTTGACTGGACGTCTACCGCCGTGCGTTTCCGCCGTCCCGATTTCGGCTCGACCGTTCGCTACCCTGATGGCGACCGCTTGCAGTCCTACCCGACGGTGTCGTACCCCATCGTGCGCCCGGGCTGGTTCATCATCCCCAAGGCGGGCGTGAACTACACCCAGTACCAGACCAAATGGTATGGCGTGGATGCGCTGGGCCTGAACGGCGGTTCGGCCGACGGCCTGCCGCGTTCGCAATCGCGCACCGTGCCGATCATGTCGCTGGACGCCGGCCTGATCTTCGAACGCGACACGTCGCTGTTCGGCAAGGCGTCCACGCAAACGCTCGAACCGCGCCTGTACTACCTGCGCGTGCCGTACCGCGACCAGTCCAAGATGCCGGTCTACGACACGTCGCTGGCCGACTTCAGCTTCTCGCAGGCCTTCGAAGAAAACATCTACACCGGCGGCTGGGACCGTATCTCGAACGCCAACCAGCTGACGGCCGCCTTGACCACGCGCTGGCTGGACGCCAATACCGGCTTCGAGCGCATGTCGCTGGCCGTGGCGCAGCGCCTGTATTTTGAAGATCAAAAGGTCACGCTGCCGGGCGAAACGCCGCGTGAAAACGTGCGTTCCGACTTCCTGGTGGGCGCCAGCGCGGCGCTGACCGACACGCTGAGCACCGACGTGGCCGCTCAGTACAATCCTTACCAGAACCAGTGGTCGCGCGGCTTGGTCAGCGCACGCTGGTCGCCGCAGCGCCTGACCACGGTGGCGCTGTCGTATCGTTATCAGCGCGATCCGCAACCGGGCGTTCAGTATCAGCCCCAGGGCCAGAACCAGGTCAGCCTGGCGTTGCAATGGCCGTTCAACAAGCGTTGGTACGGCGTGGGTCGCGTGGATTATTCCTTGCGCTCCGGGCCGTCCAGCACGGTGGCCAACACGACGGAATCTCCCCGTGTCACGCAGGCCATCGCCGGCGTCGAGTACAAGGGCGATTGCTGCTGGGTGGGCCGCGTGGTCTACCAGCGCTATGCTGTATCGGCAACGGACGCGAACTCCGCTGTGTTCTTCCAGCTTGAGCTGACCGGTCTGGGTTCCCTGGGAACCGACCCGATGAACCTGCTGAACAGAAGTATCCCCGGCTACACCAGCATTACACCGCCCGTGCCGGCTGGGACCACATTTGAAAGGTATGAATGATGCGTAGGTTGCACTCTTTGCGCCGCCTGTCCGGCAGTGCGCTGTTGTTGGCCTTATGCGCCGGCCTTCCCGCCGCGCACGCGGCCGAGCCAACAGGCCGGGCCGCGAACAATGGCGCCAAGGCCGCGCCCGCCGCTCAGAAAACCACGCCGGCGCCCAAGGGCGAGCAGTTCGTGGACGGCATCGCGGCCGTGGTCGACAAGGACGTGATCACGTTGCGCGAACTGCGCGACGCGTCCATCCGCATTTCGACCGAACTGAAATCGCGCGGCATCCAGGTGCCCGACGACCAGACCTTGCAACATCAAGTGTTGCAGCGCCTGATCATGGAACGCGTGCAACGCCACGAAGCCGACCGGCTTGGCATTCGCGTGGACGATGCCCAGGTGGACCAGGCCATCCAGACCATCGCGGCGCGCAACAAGATCAGCGTGGCGCAACTGCGCGGCGAAATCGAAAAGTCAGGCACCAATTGGGATGCCTACCGCAAGTCGCTGCGTGACGAGATCCGCACGGATCGCTTGCGCCAGCGCGCGGTGGATTCCACTATCGTCATTTCCGACACCGAGGTCGACGCGTTCCTGAAGGACCAGCGCCGCAACCCGGCGTTTGGCGCCGCGCCGCAAGCGCAGCAGCAGCCACAACCGCAGGCGCAGCCCGAGCCCGCGCCCGAGCAGGCCGCCGCGCCTTCCGGGCCGATGCTGTACGCGCTGGCCCAGATTCTGGTGCGCGTGCCGGAAGGCTCCACCCCCGAACAGCTGGCGGTGCTGCGCAAGAAGGCCGAAGACATCCTGGCGCGCGCCAAGCGCGGCGACGACTTCGCCAGCCTGGCGGCAGCATCGTCGGATGGCCCCGAAGCCTTGCAAGGCGGCGTGATGGGCGTGCGTCCGCTGGACGGCTGGCCCGACCTGTTCGTCAAGGCCATCGGCAATCTGCAAAAGGGCCAGGTCAGCAACCTGATCCAAAGCGGCAACGGCTTCCACATCATCAAGGTGATGGACCGCGGCACGGCCCAGCCGGCGCCTGGCCGCACCGCGCGCACGCCGGCCCCCACGCCGGCACCGCAGCCCGCCGCGCGTCCGCAAGCGCCCGCGCAGCAAGGCCCGACCAAGGTCATGCAGACCCGCGCGCGCCACATCCTGATCAAGACGTCCACCGTCATGAGCGACGAAACCGCGCGCCAGCGCCTGGAACAGGTGCGCCAGCGCCTGGTGTCGGGCGGCGCCAAGTTTGAAGACATGGCGCGCCAGTATTCGCAGGACGCCACCGCGCCGCAGGGCGGCGAACTGGGATGGCTGAACCCGGGTGAAACCGTGCCGCCGTTCGAAGCCGCCATGAACGCGCTGAAGCCGGGCGAAATCAGCCCGCCGATCCAGTCGCCCTTTGGCTGGCACCTGATTGAAGTCGAAGAACGCCGCGAACACGACGCCACCGACGACCTGGCCCGCATGAAGGCGCGCCAGATTCTGTTCGAGCGTCGCGCCCAGCCTGCTTTTGAAGACTGGCTGGAGCAATTGCGTGCTCAGGCTTACGTCGACAACCGGCTTGAAAAGCAGCAAAAGATCCAGCAGAACAACCGCTAAACGCATTACGGGCTTTTCATGTCTCAACACCAGGCGCGCAAGCGCTTCGGCCAGAACTTCCTGACCGACGAAAGCGTCGT
Source organism: Achromobacter sp. LC458 (assembly GCF_001005835.2). Lineage (NCBI taxonomy): Bacteria > Pseudomonadati > Pseudomonadota > Betaproteobacteria > Burkholderiales > Alcaligenaceae > Achromobacter > Achromobacter sp. LC458. Next base: position 65,985 of record NZ_LBHW02000031.1, on the reverse strand, counting down.
CGAGTCCATCGTCCGGGCGGTTGGCCCCGCCCGTGACGATGCCGTGGTCGAAATCGGCCCAGGGTTATCTGCCTTGACCCGGCCGCTGCTAGAGCGTCTGGACCATCTCACCGCCGTGGAAATCGACCGCGACCTGGCCGCGCGCCTGCGCAAGCAGTTTGATGCGTCGCGCCTGACCGTGGTCGAAGCCGACGCGTTGACGGTGGATTTCTCGCAATTCGGCAGCGCGCTGCGCGTGGTGGGCAATCTGCCCTACAACATTTCCAGCCCGCTGCTGTTCCATCTGATGACGTGGGCCGACCACATCCGCGACCAGCATTTCATGTTGCAGCGCGAGGTCATCGACCGCATGGTGGCGCAAGCGGGCTCCGGCGATTTCAGCCGCTTGTCCGTGATGTTGCAGTCGCGCTATCGCATGCACAAGCTGTTCGATGTGCCGCCCGAAGCGTTCGATCCGCCGCCCAAGGTGGTGTCGGCCATTGTGCGCATGGTGCCGCTGCCGGCCGACCGCCTGCAACCGGTCAGCGTGCGTGCCTTTGAAACCGTGGTGGCGCGCGCCTTTTCGCAGCGCCGCAAGATGCTGCGTCGCGTGTTGGCCGACTGGGCGCCGCAAGTGCCCTGGGAAGCGCTGGACATTGCGCCGACCGCGCGCGCCGAGGATATTTCGGTGGACCGGTATATCCGCCTGTCGGATGCGCTGGTGGCAGCGGGCCTGCTTCAATAAGCGCAAAGCGCGCAGCGCTTCAAGCGGGCGTGGCGCGTGTCACGCAATGCAAGCGTGGCGCATGCCACGCTATCCGCGCCAGGCGCATCACAACATCCGTTTTTGCGCGGCCATCCATAGCTGCATGACGTCGCGCGCACGCTCGGCAAGCAGCTTTTCCGCGTCGGCCAGTGCTTGTTGCAACGTGATGGGACCGGGCGCCAAACTAAACGCGGCGCTGATGCCGCCGGCGTGCAGCGCTTCGTAGCCCTCACCCAACGACCCCGCCAGCGCCACCACCGGCACGCCGGCCTGCTGCGCGATCTTGGCCACGCCCGCCGGGGTTTTGCCGCGCAGCGTTTGCGCGTCCATGCGGCCTTCGCCGGTGAACACCAGCGTGGCGCCTTCGATGGCGTCGGCCAGGCCGCCAAGCTCGGCCACAATTTCCACGCCCGGGCGAAAGTGCGCCTGCAAGAACGCCTTGGCCGCAAAGCCCAGGCCACCCGCCGCGCCCGCGCCGGGTTCGTTGCGATGGTCCACGCCCAGGTGGCGCGCGCACACATCGGCAAAATTCGACAGCATCTGGTCCAGCGCCAACACCTGTTCCGGCGTGGCGCCTTTTTGCGGCCCGAACACGTGCGATGCGCCATGCGGGCCGCACAGCGGATTGTCGACGTCTGACGCGATATCGATGTGGATCCTGGCCAGGCGCGGATCCAGTCCGCGCGTGTCGATGGCGGCCAACTTGCCCAGCGCGCCGCCACCGGGCGGCAGGCTGTTGCCGCCCGCGTCGAGCAGGCGCACGCCCAGCGCCGTCAGCATGCCGGCGCCCGCGTCGTTGGTGGCGGACCCGCCCAAGCCCAGGATGATGCGCGTGGCGCCCGCGTTCACGGCCGCCAGCATCAGCTCGCCCACGCCGTGGCTGCTGGCGCGCATCGGGTCGCGCTTGGACGGCGAGATCAGTTCCAGCCCCGCCGCGGCCGCCATTTCGATCACGGCCGTGCCGTCTTCCAGCAGGCCCCACACGGCATCGACCTTGTAGCCCAGCGCGTCGTTCACCGTCAGCTGCTGTTCCTTGCCGCCGGTGGCGGCCAGCACGGCTTCGACCGTGCCTTCGCCGCCGTCGGCCATGGGCACGCATATCGTGTGGGCGCCGGGGCAGGCGGCTTTCACGCCGCGCGCAATGGCCGCCGCCGCGTCGGGGGCGGACACGCTTTCCTTGAAGGAGTCGGGAGCAATGACGATTTTCACGGGTTGGGGTCGCCTCGTAATCGGTGGGAGTAAGGGCCATGATACCCGCGCCGACGCAGGCGGCGTACCATAGCGCTTTCGTTGTTTTTGCGAGAGTGGACCGTCATGCCTGTATTGCGCCGCACCAAAATTGTTGCCACCTTGGGCCCTTCGACTTCGACGCCCGAACGCATTGAAGCGCTGATCCGCGCCGGCCTTGACGTGGCCCGTTTGAACTTCTCGCACGGCAGCGCGGACGACCACCGCGACCGCGCGCGCCTGGTGCGGGACATTGCCGCCAAGCAGGGCCGTTTCGTCGCCATCATGGGCGACCTGCAGGGCCCCAAGATCCGTATCGCGCGCTTCACCGACAAGCTGGTGCAACTGCACGTCGGCCAGCCCTTCACGCTGTCGCGCGTGCATCCCAAGGATGCGGGCACGGCCAGCATCGTCGGCATCGATTACCCGGAACTGGTCACGGATTGCCGCGTGGGCGACGAACTGCTGCTGGACGATGGCCGTGTCGTGCTGGTGGTGGACCGCGTCGAAGGCGATGAAGTCCACACCACCGTTACGGTGGGCGGCCCGCTGTCGAACAACAAGGGCATCAACCGCCGTGGCGGCGGCTTGTCCGCGCCCAGCCTCACCGACAAGGACCGCGTCGACATCAAGCTGGCGGCCGAAATGGAACTGGATTATGTGGCCGTGTCGTTCCCGCGCTATGGCAGCGACATCGACGAAGCCCGCGCCCTGTTGGCCGAGGCCGGCAGCCAGGCATGGATCATCGCCAAGATCGAACGCGCCGAAGCCGTGGCCGACGACGAAGCGCTGGACTCGCTGATTCGCGCCAGCGACGGCGTGATGGTGGCGCGCGGCGACCTGGGCGTGGAAGTGGGCGACGCCGAACTCGTCGGCATCCAGAAGCGCATCATTCAGCACGCGCGCACGCTGAATAAAGTGGTCATCACCGCGACGCAGATGATGGAATCCATGATCTCCAGCCCCATGCCCACGCGCGCCGAAGTGTCGGACGTGGCCAACGCGGTGCTGGACTACACCGACGCCGTGATGCTGTCGGCGGAAAGCGCCTCGGGCCAGTATCCCGTTGAAACCGTGCAAGCCATGGCGCGCGTTTGCCTGGGCGCGGAAAAGCACCCGACGTCCACGGTGTCGCATCACCGCATGGGCGAGACCTTCACGCGCTGCGATGAAACCATTGCGCTGGCGGCCATGTACGCGGCCAACCACTTTCCGGGCGTCAAGGCCATCATCGCCTTGACCGAAAGCGGGCACACGCCGCTGATCATGTCGCGCATTCGTTCGGGCGTGCCGATCTACTGCTACAGCCCGCACAGCCTGACGCAGAACCGCGTGGCGATGTTCCGGGGCGTCTACACCATTCCGTTCGCGCCGTCGGACTACGAACCGGCCGAACTCAGCGAGGCCGCCATCGACGAACTGCGCAAGCGCAACCTGGTCAAGACGGGCGACTGGGTCATCCTGACCAAGGGCGATTTCTACCGCGACAGCGGCGGCACCAACGGCATGAAGATCCTGCTGGTGGATTGACCCGGGCTGGCGGGGCCGCGACCCGGCCCCGCACGCCCGGGCAGGCTTTCAGCCAAAGAACCAGTAGCACACGCCGATGGCGGCCATCACGCCGGCCGCATCGGCGATCAGCGCGCAGCCCACCGCGTGGCGCGCGCGCAATATCCCCACCGACCCGAAGTACACCGCCAGCACGTAGAAGGTGGTTTCGGTGCTGCCCTGCATCACGGCCGACAGCAGGGCGGGGAAGCTGTCCACGCCGAAATGCGTCATGGTTTCCAGCATCATCGCGCGTGCCGCGCTGCCGGAAAACGGCTTGACCAGCGCGGTCGGCAGCGCGTCGACAAAGCGTGTGTCCCACCCGGCTTGCAGCGCCAGCCAGCGGATGCCGTCCAGCAGAAAATCCAGCGCGCCCGATGCGCGCAGCACCCCCACCGCGCACAGCATGGCCACCAGATACGGCAGCAGGCTCTTGGCAATGTCGAAGCCTTCCTTGGCGCCCTCGATGAACGTTTCGTAGACCGGCACCTTTTTCCAGGCGCCCACGACCAAGAACGCCAGCAGGATGCCGAACAGCGCCAGGTTGCCCATCACGGACGATAACGATGCGATGGCCGCGGCCGACATGCCGGCCAGCAGCGCCATGAAGCCGCCCATGAGCAAGGCCGCGCCGCCCAGCCACAGCATCACCACCGGGTCGGTCAGCCGCAGGCGCTGGCACGCGGCCACGGCCAGAAAGCCCGCCAACGTCGACGCGCTGGTTGCCAGCAGGATGGGCAGGAATACCAGCGTGGGGTCGGCCGCGCCCTGCTGCGCGCGGAACATGAACAGCGTGACGGGCAGCAGCGTCAGCGATGACGCGTTCAGCACCAGGAACAGGATCTGCGCGTTGCTGGCGGTTTCAGGCGTGGGGTTCAGGGATTGCAGTTCGCGCATGGCGCGCAGGCCGATGGGGGTGGCGGCGTTGTCCAGCCCCAGACCGTTGGCCGCGAAGTTCAGCGTGATCAGACCGATGGCGGGGTGATTGCGCGGCACGCCGGGCATCAGGCGCGCGAACAGCGGCCCCAGCAGGCGCGCCAGCTTTTCCACCAGCCCGGCGGCTTCGGCGATACGCAGGAAGCCCAGCCACAAGGTCAGCGTGCCGAACAGCAGCACCATCACTTCGACCGACACGCGCGCCATATCGAACAGGCTGGCCACCATCAGGCGAAAGACGTCGGGGTCTCCAATGGCCAGCCAGCGGTACAGCGCGGCGGCGGCGGCGGTCAGGAAGAAGCCCAGCCAGAGTTTGTTCAGCATGCGTGACGATGCCCGGACAGCGGTTGATTGCGCACCAGCGCGGGGACGCTCATTGTCGCAGAGTCAGCCCTGGCCAGCTTGGCCGCGCGGCGCCAATTCTGGTACTTTGGGCCGAACCGCCCTAGGGCCATAACAGTGAGGGACACTCATGGATTTCAATGCCTGGCGCCGTCGCCGCATCTCGGAACCCGCGTACCGCTGGGCGCGCAACGCCTTGCCCCCCATGTCGGCCACCGAGCGCGAAGCCATCGAGGCCGGAGACACCTGGTGGGACGCCGACCTGTTCACCGGCAACCCCAACTGGCGCAAGCTGCTGGACGTGCCCGCCGCCACCCTCACCCCCGAAGAGCAGGCCTTTATCGATGGCCCCGTGGCGCAGCTGTGCACGATGCTGGACGAATGGGACATCACCTGGAACCGGCGCGACCTGCCGCCGCAGGTCTGGAGCTTTCTGAAATCGCAGCGCTTTTTCGGCATGATCATTCCGCGCCGCTATGGCGGGCTGGGCTTTTCCCCGTACGCGCATTCCGAAGTGGTGCGCCGCATATCGGCCTATTCCATCACGGCGGGCGTGACCGTCATGGTGCCCAATTCATTGGGCCCCGGCGAACTGCTGATGCAGTTCGGCACGCCCGCGCAGCGTGATTACTGGTTGCCGCGCCTGGCCGATGGCCGCGAGGTGCCGTGCTTCGGGCTGACCAGCCCCGAGGCGGGCTCGGATGCCGCGTCCATGGTGGACACGGGCGTCGTCTGCCGCCAGGTGGTCGATGGCCGCGAACTGATCGGTATCCGGCTCAACTGGCACAAGCGCTACATCACGCTGGGGCCGGTGGCCACGGTGCTGGGGCTGGCGTTCAAGATGTCAGACCCCGACGGCATTCTGGGCGGCCCGGCAGACATCGGCATTTCGGTGGCGCTGGTGCCCACCGAGGCGCCGGGCGTGGAAATTGGCCGACGCCATCTGCCGGCCATGCAGGTGTTTCAGAACGGCCCGAACAAAGGGCGCGATGTGTTCGTGCCGCTGGATGCGCTGATCGGCGGCGAGGCCCGCGCCGGCCAGGGCTGGAAGATGCTGATGAGCGCCTTGGCCGCCGGGCGCGGCATTTCGCTGCCGTCGCTGTCGGCCGCTGCCGCCGTCATGTGCGCGCACACCACCGGCATGTACGCGCGGGTGCGTGAGCAGTTCGGCATCCCCATCGGCAAGTTCGAAGGCGTGCAGGAACAGTTGGCCCGGCTGGCGGGCAACGCCTATCTGGTCGAGGCGGCGCGCCGCCTGACCTGCGCCGCGCTGAACCAGGATGTAAAGCCGGCCGTTGTGTCCGGCATCATGAAATACCACGCCACCGAGCGCATGCGCGATTCGGTCAACGCCGCGATGGACGTGCACGCGGGCCGCGCGGTCATCGACGGCCCCAGCAACTACCTGGGCGCGCTGTACCGCGCGGTGCCCATCGCCATCACGGTCGAAGGCGCCAACATCCTGACGCGCAACCTCATCATCTTCGGGCAGGGCGCCATCCGCGCGCATCCCTATCTGATGCCCGAAATGCTGGCGCTGGCCAACCCCGACGAAGAACGCGGTATCGAGGTGTTCCATGACGTGTTCTGGCGCCATCTGCGGCACGCCGGCAAGAACACGCTGCGTGCGATCGGGCGCGCCTGGTCGGGCGCCTTGCTGGCGCCGTCGCCGGTGTCCGGCCCCACGGCCGGGCATTACCGGCGGCTGGGACGCTATGCGTCCGGCTTTGCGCTGTTGGCCGACGCCACGTTGGCGCAATTGGGTGGCGGGCTGAAGCGGCGCGAAATGATCTCGGCGCGGCTGGGCGATGTGTTGTCGCAGCTTTACCTGCTGTCGGCGGTGCTCAAGCGTTGGGAAGACGAAGGCCGCAAGCACGACGATCTGCCGCTGGTGCATTGGTGCATGGAACAGGGCTACGCCAGCATCGAGAAAAGCCTGGACGACGTGCTGCGCAACCTGCCGGGCCGCGTGCTGGCGTGGGGCCTGCGCGCCGCCATCCTGCCGTGGCGCCTGGCGCGCGGGCCGAACGACGCCTTGACGCGCGCGTGCGCCGACCTGCTGTTGAAGCCGTCACCCACGCATGACCGGCTGGCGGCCGATCTGCATCGCGAGCCGGGCAGCGGCGCGGGGGCTGGCGTACTGCTAGGGGGCGGCCGCGCGGGTAGCGACCCCTTGGCGGATCTGACCCGCGCCTTCGCGCTGGTTGAAGCGGTGCAGCCCATCCGCGACCGCCTGCGCCAGTCGAACGTGCGCAATTGGCGCCAGGCGCATCAGCTGGGCGCCATCACGGACGCCCAGGCCGCGCAGCTGGAGGCGGCGGACGCGATGGTGTCCAAGGTCTTGCAGGTGGATGATTTTGCGCCGCAAGAGCTGTCGCCCCAGGCGGCAAGCCCTGATTCGACGTCCGCTTCCGAACAGGCCCCGGAACCCGACGCTTAGTCGTCGGCGTTCGGATCCATGCCCGGAAACAGGACTTCAGTGAAGCCGAACTTCGTGAAATCCTGAATGCGCGACGGGTACAGGCGGCCGATCAGGTGGTCGCATTCGTGCTGCACCACGCGGGCATGAAAGCCTTCGGCTTCGCGCTCGATCAACTGGCCATACGGGTCGCGGCCGCTGTAGCGGATGTGGCGATAGCGCGGCACCAGCCCGCGCAGGCCGGGCACCGACAGGCAGCCTTCCCAGCCGTCTTCCATCTCGTCCGACAGCGGCGTGATGACCGGGTTGCACAAGATGGTCTGCGGCACGGGGGGCGCGTCGGGATAGCGGTCGTTGCGGTCAAAGCCGAAGATCACCAGTTGCAGGTCCACGCCGATCTGCGGCGCCGCCAGCCCCACGCCTTGCGCGGCCGCCATGGTTTCAAACATGTCGTCGATCAGGGCGTGCAGCTCGGGCGTGTCGAATTTATCGACGGGTGGGGCCACGCGCAGCAGGCGCGGGTCGCCCATTTTCAGGATGGGGTGGATCATGGCGGTACGCGTCAGTCCTGACGGCCTTTCTTCTGGATGAACTCGATCTTGTAGCCGTCCGGGTCTTCCACAAAGGCGATCACGGTCTTGCCGTGCTTCATCGGACCGGCTTCGCGGGTGACCTTGCCGCCGCGTTCCTTGACCTTGTCACAGGCTTCGTAGGCGTTGTCCACTTCCAGCGCGATGTGGCCGTAGCCGTTGCCCAGGTCGTACTTTTCGGTGTCCCAGTTGTGGGTCAGTTCGATGACCGCGCCTTCGGATTCGTCTTGATAACCCACGAAGGCCAGCGTGAACTTGCCTTCCGGGTAGTCGTTGCGGCGCAGCACGCGCATGCCAAGCACGTTGGTGTAGAAATCGATGGATTTATCAAGGTTGCCGACTCGCAGCATGGTGTGGAGCATACGCATGGAGATCTTCCTTAGGCGATGAGGGGTTGTGGCAGGAACCCGGGGTTGCCCGAGTGTTGCCGCGTAATGCCGATGTCGCGCAGTGCGCCGCCCATGGCGGCGACCGCCTGCCGCATCTGGTCCGCGCCAAAGGCGCCGATGCAGCCGACCCGGAACGTGGGTTGTTCGGTGTTGAAGAAATTACTGAGCACGTAGCCGCGCGCCTTCAGGGCGTCCACGAACAATTGCAGATGCCAGTTCGGGGAATCCGGCGCATGCACGTTGACGACGATGGGGCCTTGCAGATCGCGCGACAGGTAGGGCGTCAGGCCCAGTTCGCTGACGCCATCATAAAGCGTGCGCATGTTGGCCGTGTAACGCGCCAGCCGCGCCTCGCGGCCTTCCTGGTGGTACAGGTCCAGCGCCACGGCCAGCGCCGCCAGCGTGGGTGCGGGCGGCGTGAAGCGCGGGCCGGCATTGGGCGCCAGCGTGTGTTGATAGATGTCGGCCAGGTCCAGCGACCAGCTGCCCGCGTTGCCGCGCGCGGCCTCCAGGCGGTCGCGGCGGGCCACGACGAAGGCGGCGCCGGGCAGCCCTTCCAGGCATTTATTGGCCGTCAGCACCACGGCATCCACGGCGGGCAGGGAGGAGACATCCAGCGGCAATGCGCCGAAGGCGGATACCGCGTCGACGATGACGCGGCGGCCCAGCGCGTGGGCAATGCGCGCCAATGCCGGCACGTCGTGGCAGATGCCGCTGCCCGTTTCGCTATAGACCAGCGCCAGGTGCGTCAGCGTGGGGTCTTGTTCCAGCGCGGCGGCCACGGCGGCCGGGTCCAGGCGTTCGGTGGCGCCGACCGCCAGCGGCACGGCGATGCGTCCGGCGTCGCCGGCCAGCTTTTGCAGGCGCGCCGCGTACGCGCCGGTGGACGGCGCCAGCAGGCGGCCGCCGGGCGGCACGAAGGTGCGCACGGCGGCTTCCACCGCAAAGTGGCCGCAGCCGGGCAGCGCCATTGCCACGTGCTCGTCGGCCGAGCCCTGGGCCACCTGCAAGACCCCGTCGCAGACCTGCCGGTAGGCTGCGCGGAAATCGTTGTCCCACGGCGCGTAGTCTTGCGCCATGGCGGCCTTCACCCGCGCGTCGGTCGTGACCGGGCCAGGAATCAGCAGCAACATTGTCTTGTCTCCAGTGCGCCTCAGAACTGAGGCAGCGAAGCGGGGTCGTGGCGCCGCAGGACGTTCTTGGCGTCTTCGAAGTCGGGAAGGATCTGGCCGACTTCGCGCCAGAAGTCCTGACTGTGGTTCATCTCGCGCAGATGCGCAAGCTCGTGCGCGATGACGTAGTCGATGATGCCGGGCGCGAAATGGATCAGGCGCCAGTTCAGCATGATGTTGCCGTCGCTGGTGCAGGAGCCCCAGCGCGTGGCGGCGGACGACAGTCGCCAGCGGCGGATCTTCAAGCCGCTGATTTGCAGGAAGTGCGCCAGCCGCGCGCCGAACCAGGCGCCCGCGCGCTGCTGTAGCCAGGCTTGCGCGGCGTCGCGGATGCGGCTTTGGTCGGCCGTGGACGGCAGCGCCAGCCACAGCGTGTCGCCGTCCTCGGGCGCGTCGGCATCGCCCGACAGGCGCGACTGGCGGCTGTCGCCGCCTACGCCGATCAGGATGCGCTTGCCCAGGTAAGGCAGTTCGCCGCCCGCCTGCCAGCGCGTGTGCGCCATGGCCAGCTGCTGCTTGCGGGCGTGCCATTCGCGCAGCTTGGTGACGATCCAGCGCGCTTTCTCGCGGACCGCGTCGTCGATCTGCGTCAGCGTGACCCAGCTGGGCGCGGTGACCCGCAGGCCGTCGTCGGTGATGACAAAGCCAATGCTGCGCCGGCGCGAACGCAGCAGCACGAAGCCGATGGGCTGTTGGTCGGTGGGAATTTCGCGCCAGCGCGCGCCGGGCGGCAGCGGGTCGGGGCAGGGCGTGGGCACGCGCGAGGCGGCATTGGGCGACAGCGTCAGCAGCGGTTCGCCCTTGCCGGCATCGCCTTGAGAGGCGTCGGGGAACAAGTTCACCGGCGTGACGGGCTGGGGCTGGGGCTGAGGCTGAGGCTGCGGTTCAAGCCTGGGCTGCGGCCGCGGCTTCGGCGTGGCGATCAGCGGCGACGCGCCGTGGGGCGCGTCGTGTTCTTGCATGTCGAACAAGAGTTCGAGCTGATCAGTGCTGGGCATACCTTTCAGGATTCAGACGCCGCATTTCCCCTTCGATCCATTCCTGAACCTTCTGGTTCAGTTCGTCGGGGGAGAGTCCTTTGGATTCTATCGCGGGACCGATCGACAGGGTGACCAGCCCCGGATATTTGACGAAAGCGTTGCGCCGCCAGCACTCGCCGGCGTTGTGCGCCACCGGAATAACCACCGCGCCGGTGCGCGAGGCCAGCAGCGCTCCGCCCATCTTGAAGCGCGCCGTCTTGCCCGGCGGCACGCGCGTGCCCTCGGGAAACAGCAGCGGCCAGCGGCCTTCGTCCATGCGCGTCTGGCCCTGCTTGACCACCTGGTCGAAGGCGTCGCGGCCCTTCGAGCGGTCAATGGCAATCATGCGCAGCAGCGCCAGGCCCCAACCGAAGAACGGCACCATGTGCAGTTCTTTCTTGTAGACGAAGCACACTTCGCGCGGCATGTGGGCGGGAAAGAACAGCGTTTCCCAGGCCGACTGGTGCTTGGACAGGATCACCGCCGGGCCGTCGGGCAGGTTTTCCCAGCCCTTGACCTGCCAGCGGATACCGCAGAACACCTTGGCGCCCCAGATGGCCAGGCGCGGCCAGCCCACCGTCAGCTTGTAGCGCCAATGCAGCGGCAGCGGCGCCCACAGGATGCACAGGAACGCGTAGGGAATGACCGTGATGGCCAGGAACAGGAAATACAGCAGCGAACGTAGCCGGGCCATTGAATCAATTGTCCTGAAGCAGAATGTCGACCACGGCCGACAGGTCTTCGCAGACCCGGGTGTTCTCGGGCAGGCCGCCCTTGGCCAGCGTCTTCTTGCCGTTGCCGGTGTGCACCAACCACGGCGCGCAGCCCACGGCCGCCGACGCTTGCAGATCGCGCAGCGAATCGCCCACCGCCGGCACGCCGGCCAGGCTGATGTCGTAGCGATGGCCGATCTGTTCGAACAGGCCCGGGCGCGGCTTGCGGCAGGTGCAGTTGTCATCCGGCCCGTGCGGGCACAGGAACACGGCGTCGATCGTGCCGCCCACGGCGGCCAGTTCGCGCCGCATCTTGGTGTGGATGGCGGTCAGCGTGTCCATGTCGAACAGGCCGCGCGCCAGGCCCGACTGGTTGCTGGCCACCACCACTTTCCAGTCGGCCTGCGTCAGCCGCGCAATGGCTTGCAGGCTGCCGGGCAGGGCGATCCATTCGTCGGGATTCTTGACGAACGCATCGCTGTCCTGATTGATGACGCCGTCGCGGTCTAGGATGATCAGTTTCACTGTGCCAGCCTGGAAATGTCGGCCACCTGGTTCATCAGGCCATGCAGCTGGCTCAACAACGCCAGCCGGTTGGCGCGCACGGCCGGGTCTTCGGCCATGACCATGACGTCGGCAAAGAAGGCGTCCACCGGTTCGCGGGCTTGCGCCAGCGTGGACAGGCTGCCGGCAAAGTCGCCGGCGGCCAACTGGGCTTCGGCTTGCGGACGCAGCGTGGCGACCGTGGCGGCCAAGGCCTTTTCAGCCGGTTCCACCAGCGCGGCGTCGTTCACCGAACCGATCTCGCCTTCAGCCTTTTTCAGCAGGTTGCCGATACGCTTGTTGGCGGCGGCCAGGCTGGCGGCTTCGGGCAGTTGCGCGAATGCGGCGGCGGCGCGCACGCGTTCGGCCACCTGATGCAGCGGCGGCGTCAGCACAATCACGGCTTCCACCGCGTTGCGGTCGAAGTCGTTGATGAGCTGGTTGCGATAGCGCTCGTAGATGAAGGTGCGCACTTCGGCCAGCGTGTCGGCCGGAATCTTCCCGGCGGGGAAGGTGCCGGCGGCCAGGGTCAACAGGCCGTCGAGCGACAGCGGGCCGTCCTGGCTGACCTTCAGCCAGCCGCCGGCCGCCAGTTGTTCAAACGCGCTGATCAGGCCCAGCGCCGCGCGGCGCAGGCCGAAGGGGTCGCGCTCGCCCGTGGGCGCCAGGCCGATGGCCCAGATGCCGACCATCGTTTCCACGCGCTCGGCGATGAACAGCGTGGCGGCGGTCAGCGTGTCTTGCGTGACGGGGGCATCGTAGCGGTTGCGGTATTGCGTGCGCAGCGCTTGCACGACGCTGTCCGGCTCACCATCGCCGGCTGCGTAGTAAGCGCCCATGATGCCTTGCAGCTCGGGGAATTCGCCCACCATGTTCGAACCCAGGTCGGCCTTGGCCAGCATGGCGGCGCGGTCGGCGGCGGCAACGTCGCCGCCCAGCTGTTCGGCCACGCCGCGCGCGATGGCGCGCACGCGTTCGACGCGTTCAAGCTGGGTGCCCAGCTTGTTGTGATAAACGATGGAACCCAGCTGCTCCACGCGCGAGGCCAGCGGCGTCTTGCGATCGGTTTCGAAGAAGAACTGCGCGTCGGCCAGGCGCGGGCGGACCACGCGCTGGTTGCCTTCGACGATATTCACCGGGTTGTCCGTGTGCATGTTGCTCACGATCAGGAAGCGGTGCGTCAGGCGGCCGGTGGCCGGGTCGAACAGCGGGAAGTACTTCTGGTTCAGCCGCATGGTCAGGATCAGGCATTCCTGCGGCACTTGCAGGAACTGCTCTTCAAACTGGCCCACGTACACGGTGGGGTGTTCGACCAGCGCCGTCACTTCGTCCAGCAGCGCGGCCACTTCCGGGTCATCGCCCAGCGTGGCCGACAGGCGGCCGGCGTGGTCCAGCAACTGACGCTGGATCTCATCGCGGCGGCCTTCGAAGGACGCCACGACGCGGCCTTTTTCCGCCAGCGTGGCGGCGTAGGAATCGGCATCGGCAAACGAGACCGGGCCGGCGGACATGAAGCGGTGGCCCAGCGTGTCGCGGCCGGCCTGCATGCCCAGCGTGGACACGGGCACCACCTCGGCGCCGAACAGGGCGACCAGGCCATGCGCCGGGCGCACGAACTTGACGGTGGTGACGCCGTCGGCCAGCTGATAGCGCATCACCTTGGGAATCGGCAGGCTGTTCAACGCCGTGTCGATGCCTTCCTGCAAACCGGCAGCCAGCGACGAACCGGTGGCGGTGCCGCGGGCAACCAGGTAGTCCTGCTTGCCGTCGGATTCGCGGTCCAGCGTGGACAGGTCTATGTTTTCCAGGCCCTTGGCGGCCAGCTTCTTTTGCAGTGCGGGCGTGGCCTTGCCGTCTTCGGTCAGGCCGATCTTGGCGGGCATCAGCTTTTCGGCATAGGGCTGGTCGGGCGCCTGCGCCAGCACGGCGGACAGGTGCACGGCCAGCCGGCGCGGCGTGGAATACGCGGTCACGGCGCAGCCGTCGGCCAACAGGCCGTGGCGTTCCAGCGTGGCGCGCACGCCTTCGGCAAAGGCCTGGCCCAGCTTTTGCAGGGCCTTGGGCGGCAGTTCTTCGGTCAGCAGTTCGACCAGCAGGGGGCGGATGTTCGTCGTCATTTATGCTGCCTCCCCGGCGGCCTGGTTGCGGCGCAGCATGGGAAAGCCCAGTCGTTCGCGGGAATCGAAATAAGCCTGCGCGACGGCGCGCGACAGGTTGCGGATGCGGCCGATGTAGGCGGCGCGCTCGGTCACGCTGATCGCGCCGCGCGCGTCCAGCATGTTGAAGGTGTGCGCGGCTTTCAGCGCGGCCTCGTAGGCCGGCAGCGCCAGGGGCACTTCCATCAGGCGCTTGGCCTCGGCTTCGTAGTCGTTGAAGTGCGCAAACAGCATGTCGGCCGACGAGTGCTCGAAGTTGTAGGTCGACTGCTCGACCTCGTTCTGGTGGAACACGTCGCGGTACAGCACGCGGTTGCCGTTGGCGCCTTCGGTCCAGACCAGGTCGTAGACGCTTTGCACGTCTTGCAGGTACATGGCCAGGCGTTCCAGGCCGTAGGTGATTTCACCGGTGGTGGGGGTGCAATCCAGCCCGCCCACCTGCTGGAAGTACGTGAATTGCGTGACTTCCATGCCGTTCAGCCAGACCTCCCAGCCCAGGCCCCAGGCGCCCAGCGTGGGGTTTTCCCAGTCGTCTTCCACAAAGCGGATGTCGTGTTGGGTGGGGTCGATGCCCAGCGCCTTCAGCGAACCGATGTACAGGTCAAGGATGTCGGGCGGCGCGGGCTTGAGCACCACCTGGTACTGGTAATAGTGCTGGAGACGATTGGGGTTTTCGCCGTAGCGGCCATCCTTGGGGCGGCGCGAGGGCTGTACGTAGGCGGCGCGCCACGGCTCCGGGCCGATCGCGCGCAGGAACGTGGCCGTGTGCGAGGTACCGGCGCCGACTTCCATGTCGTAGGGTTGCAGCAGGGCGCAACCCTGCTTGTCCCAGTATTCCTGGAGCGTAAGGATGATTTGCTGAAAGGTGAGCATAGGATTCTTGGAATTCGACCGCCGGGCAAGGCCTGCCGTGGGCGTGGGAAACCGGGCATTTTAACTGGCCCGGGGCCGTCCCGTTTGGCGGGCGCCGCCGCGCGGTTACATCTATGTCCTGGTGGCATCCCCCGGGCGGGCCAGGTGTGCCCCTGGCGGACGCTTGGGGGCGGCCTCGCTGCGCCTGCAAACCAATGGTCGTATGATTCCGGGTTACGTCCCAAGTCTTATATAAAACCCGGAACCCGATTCCGAGAAATCCCGGAAGGAGCAGTCCTATGTCAGACCTGATCACGGTGGAAGTCACCGACGGCATCCAGATCATCACGATCAATCGCCCCGAAGCCAAGAACGCCATCAACCTGGAAACCGCCCAGGCCATGGCCGCCGCGCTGGACCAGCTGGACAGCCGCGACGACATCCGCATCGGCATCCTGACGGGTGGCGGCGGCACGTTCTCGTCGGGCATGGACTTGAAGGCATTCGCCAAATCCGGGCAGCGCCCCTACGTTGAAGGCCGTGGTTTTGCCGGCCTGAACGAACGCCCGCCCAAGAAGCCGCTGATCGCCGCCGTGGAAGGCTACGCGCTGGCCGGTGGCTGCGAAATGGCCTTGGCTTCCGACCTGATCGTGGCCGCCAACAACGCCAAATTCGGCCTGCCGGAAGTCAAGCGCGGCCTGGTGGCAGGCGCCGGCGGCATGCTGCGCCTGCCGCGCCGCCTGCCGTACCACATCGCCATGGAAGTGATCTTGACGGGCGAAATGCTGACGGCTGAACGCGCTTACTCGTTCGGCCTGGTCAACCGCCTGACCGAGCCGGGCGGCGCATTGGCCGGCGCGCTGGAACTGGCGCGCGCCATTGTTGAAAACGGCCCGCTGGCCGTGCAGACCGCCAAGAGCATCGTGTCGCAGGCCGTTGATTGGGAACAGGACGGCATGTTCGACCGCCAACGCCCGTTGATCGCCCATATCTTTTCGTCGGCCGACGCCAAGGAAGGCGCGACCGCTTTCGCTGAAAAGCGCAAGCCGGTCTGGCAAGGCAAGTAAGGAGTATCTCCGGCCGCCTTTCAAGGCGGCCGGGCAACAATAACGATCTGTGCTCCCATGTGGTTAGCTTCACCCGCCAGCCGCGTTTTCAATATCCAGTTTTCCATCTAGACCCGCAAATCGCCATGTCCGTCATCATTAAAGAAGAAGACTTCATCCAGTCGATAGCCGATGGCATCCAGTTCATCAGCTACTACCATCCCGTCGACTACATCCGCCATCTGGCGCGCGCGTACGAGCGCGAGGAAAGCCCCGCCGCGCGTGACGCGATGGCGCAGATCCTGACCAATTCCCGCATGTGCGCCGAAGGCAAGCGTCCGCTGTGCCAGGACACCGGCATCGTCAACGTCTTCCTGAAGATCGGCATGAGCGTGCGCTTTGACACCAAGCGCACCTTGCAGGAACTGTGCGACGAAGGCGTGCGCCGTGGCTACCTGAATCCGGACAATCCGCTGCGCGCCTCCGTGCTGGACGACCCGCTGTTCGCCCGCAAGAACACGCGCGACAACACGCCCTGTATCCTGCACGTCGAACTGGTCCAGGGCGACAAGGTCGACGTGCAGATCGCTTCCAAGGGCGGCGGTTCTGAAAACAAATCCAAGTTCGCCATGCTCAATCCCAGCGACTCGCTGGTGGACTGGGTGCTGAAAACCGTCCCGACGATGGGCGCCGGCTGGTGCCCGCCGGGCATGCTGGGCATCGGCGTTGGCGGCACCGCTGAAAAGGCCATGCTGATGGCCAAGCAGTCGTTGATGGAAGACATCGACATGTACGAACTGCTGGCCCGGGGCCCGCAGAACAAGCTGGAAGAACTGCGCATCGAGCTGTACGAAAAGGTCAACGCGCTGGGTATCGGCGCGCAGGGCCTGGGCGGCCTGACGACCGTGCTGGACGTCAAGATCAGCACCTTCCCCACGCACGCCGCGTCCAAGCCGGTTGCCATGATCCCGAACTGCGCCGCCACGCGTCACGCGCACTTTGAGCTGGACGGCACGGGCCCCGCGCGCCTGGACCCGCCGTCGTTGTCCGAATGGCCCGAAGTGCATTGGGCGCCGGACTACAACAAGTCCAAGCAAGTCGACCTGAACACGCTGACCAAGGAAGAAGTGGCCAGCTGGAAGCCGGGTCAGACGCTGCTGCTGTCGGGCAAGATGCTGACCGGCCGCGACGCCGCGCACAAGCGCATCCAGGACATGCTGGCCAAGGGCGAGCCGCTGCCGGTGGACTTCACCAACCGCGTGATCTATTACGTGGGCCCGGTGGATCCGGTGGGCGATGAAGTGGTCGGCCCCGCCGGTCCCACCACCGCCACGCGCATGGACAAGTTCACTGACATGATGCTTGAGAAGACGGGCCTGATCTCGATGATCGGCAAGTCCGAACGTGGCCCGGTCGCCATCGAAGCCATCAAGAAGCACGGCTCGGCCTACCTGATGGCCGTGGGCGGTGCGGCCTACCTGGTGTCCAAGGCCATTCGCGGCGCCAAGGTGCTGGGCTTTGCCGACCTGGGCATGGAAGCCATCTACGAATTCGACGTGAAGGACATGCCGGTGACCGTGGCGGTGGACGCCAAGGGCACGTCGGTCCACACGACGGGTCCGAAGGAATGGCAGGCCAAGATCGGGAAGATCCCGGTTGCGGTGGCGTAATCCACGCAGCGTTGCGCGCTGACATAAAAACGGCCGCTGAGAAATCAGCGGCCGTTTTTTTGACGCGGTTTGGCATGGCCCCTAGGCGTCGCGCGTGCCCTTCGTGAACGCCGCTATCGCGTCCGGCGATTTGCCCAGCACCTCGCGCAGCACTTCCTCCGTGTGTTCGCCCAGCAGCGGTGGGGCACGCCGATACACCACCGGCGACCCCGAAAAGCGCAATGGGCTGGCCGTCACCGGCGCCACGCCGCCCAAGGGATGCGGCATGTCTCGACGCAACTGCCGGGCTTGCGCCTGCGGGTGCGCAAAGGCCTGCGCAATATTATTGATTGGGCCGCATGGCACGCCCACCGCTTCCAGTTTGGCAATCCAGTCGTCGCGGCGGCCTTCCTGCATGATCGCCGTCAGGATGCCGATCAGTGTTTCGCGGTTCGTCACGCGCAACCGGTTCGTGGCAAAGCGCGGGTCGTCGCCCAATTCCGGCACGCCGATGGCGCGGCAGTACGCGCGGTACTGCGATTCATTGCCCGTGGCCACGATCAGGTGGCCGTCGCTGGCGGCGAACACCTGATACGGCACCACGTTCTGGTGGGCGTTGCCCGCGCGGGTGGGGGCCACGCCCGAGTTGAAGTAGTTGGAATTCTGGTTTGCCAACAATGCCACGTGGCTGTCCAACAGGGCGATGTCCAGATGCTGCCCCAAGCCGCTGCGATGCCGTTCCTGCAAGGCCGCCAGAATCGCTACGGTGGCGTACATGCCGGTGACGATGTCTGTCACCGCCACGCCCGCCTTCTGCGGGCCGCCGCCGGGCAAGTCGTCGCGTTCGCCGGTGATGCTCATCAGCCCGCCCATGCCCTGGATCATGAAGTCGTAGCCGGGGCGCTGTGCAAAGGGTCCGTCCTGCCCAAAGCCCGTGACCGAGCAGTAGATCAGGCGCGGGTTGACGGCCTTCAGGCTGTCGTAGTCCAGCCCGTATTTGGCCAGGCCGCCCACCTTGAAGTTCTCGACCAGGATGTCGCTGACAGCGGCCAGCTCGCGGATCAGCGCCGCGCCTTCGGGCGTGGCCATGTCCGCTTCCACCGAACGCTTGTTGCGGTTGGCGCTGAGGTAATAGGCGGACTCGCTGGTGTCCTGGCCGTCGCCATCCTTCAGGTACGGCGGCCCCCAGGCGCGCGTGTCGTCGCCCACGCGCGGGCGTTCGATCTTGATGACGTCGGCGCCCAGGTCGGCCAGGTTCTGCGTGCACCAGGGGCCGGCCAGGATGCGCGACAGGTCCAGCACGCGGATGCCGTCCAGCGCGGGCGCGCGCGTCATGATTGCACCGTCGCGGTACCGTGGCTCATCACCACGACGTTGCGTTCGCGCGAGCGCGCCAGGAACTGGATCTGCCCGTCCGGCAGCCGCCAGATGTCGCATTGCAGCGTTTCACCGGGATACACCGGCGCCGAGAAGCGCGTGTTCAGACTGGTCAGCCGCGAGGCGTCGTAGTCGCAGCAGCTTTTCACGATCGCGTGCGCCACCACGCCATACGAGCACAGCCCATGCAGGATGGGGCGCGGATACCCGGCCTGGCGCGCGACCTCGGGGTCGACATGCAGCGGATTGGGGTCGGCGTTCAAGCGATACAACAGTGCGGCATTGGGGGCGATGCGCATTTCGCAGCGCAGGGTCGGGTCGCCGTCCGGCGCGGCGGGCAGGGGCTCCGGGCTGGCATCGCCCTGGCCAAAGCCGCCGTCGCCCCGGCAGAAGGTGCTTTGCCGCAAGGTGGCCAGGCAGGCGCCGTCCTCGCCGTGCAGCGTGCGTTCGGTGATGACGATGGCGCCTTTGTCCGCGCCCTTGTCGATCACATGCGTGTTGCGGCTGCGGCTGGTGACCTGGCCCGCCGGCGGCAGCGGCGCGTGCACGGTCAGGCGTTGTTCGCCGTGCACCACCTTGACCCAGTCGATGCTGCTGCGCGCATCGCGCACCCAGAAGCCCGGGTACGCCAGCACGACGCCCATCGTGGGAAATGCTTGCAGGTCTTCTTCGTACACGTAGCGCAGCTGCCGGGTGTCCTCGGGGTCCTGGCCCAAGCCGATGCCCAGCGCGTACAGCATGGTGTCTTTGTGGTCGTAGCGCTGACGGACCTCGTCAAAGCGCCAGTTCTTTACGGTCGCGTAATCCAGCGGCATGGCGGTCTCAGATGGGGTCCCAGTCGATCACGTCGGGCGAACGCTCCAACGCGTAGAAGTGCTTGCGCATGGCAGGCACGGCGATGTCGGCGATGCGTTCGGGCGTCCAGCCTTCGCTGTGATGCACCGTGCGCAGCGGGCGCGGCTGGCTGATCAACATGATTTCGTTGGCGCGCACCGCGAAGATCTGCGCGGTGATTTCGCTCGCCGCGTCGCTGGCCAGAAACACGGCCATCGGCGCGACCTTGCCCGCTTCCATCTTCTTCAATTTTTCGACGCGCGCTTTCTCTTCGTCGGTTTCCGCCGGAATGGAACTGGTCATGCGGCTCCAGGCAAAGGGCGCAATGCAGTTCGAACGCACGTTGTAGCGCGCCATGTCCAGCGCGATGGATTTGGACAGCGCCACGATGCCCAGCTTCGCGGCCGCGTAGTTGGCCTGGCCGAAGTTGCCGATCAGGCCCGAGGTGGATGTCATGTGCACGAACGCGCCCGATTCCTGCTCGCGGAAATACGGCGCGGCCGCGCGGCTCATGAAGAACGAACCGTTCAGGTGCACGTCGATTACCTGGCGCCATTCCTCTTCGCTCATCTTGTGGAAAACCCGGTCGCGCAGATTGCCCGCGTTGTTGACGACGGCGTCAATGCGTCCGAACGCGTCGATGGCCGTCTGAACGACGCGGCTGGCGCTGTCGTACGCCGCCACGCTGTCGGTGTTGGCCACCGCCTGTCCGCCTGCCGCCGTGATTTCGCGCACGACTGCTTGTGCGGGGCCTTCGCCGCCGCCTTCGCCGGTCAGCGACACGCCGATGTCGTTCACCACTACCTTGGCGCCCGCCTCGGCCATCGCCAGCGCAATGCTGCGCCCGATGCCTCCGCCCGCGCCGGTGACGACCACTACCTTTCCGGAAACGATGCCGCTCATTGCCCTGACTCCTTTGCTGCGGCGCACGCGCCGTCGATGGAAAACAGTTCCGCATCAACCGGTCTGGTTCATGGGAATGCCCCATGGTAGATTCGTGGCGGCATTCGAAGAATTCAAAATTAGAAATGCCCCCCTTCTGCGTGGTGGAACATGAGACATGATCTGACGGACCTGCGTTTGTTCTTGAACGTGGGCGAAACCCTCAACCTGACCCGGGCCGCGGAACGCACGTTCCTGTCCTTGCCAGCGGCAAGTGCCCGGGTCAAGCACATGGAAGAAGCCTTCAAGGCGCGCCTGTTGGTGCGGCTGGCCACGGGCGTGGCGCTGACGCCGGCGGGCGAGGTGCTGCTCAAGCACGCCAATGCCGTCTTTCGACAGCTGGAATGCCTGAACGCCGATCTGCAACCCTATGCCAGCGGCCTGAAAGGGCGCTTGCGCCTGCTGGCCAACACCACGGCCACCAATTCGTTCCTGGCCGATGCCTTGTCCACGTTCCTGGCGGAAAACCCTGACGTGGACGTCGAGCTTGAAGAGAAAATTTCTGGCGACATTGTCATCGCCATCCGCGCGGGCGCGGGTGACCTGGGGCTGGTGGCCGGCAATATCGACGTGGAAGGCCTGGATGTCACGCCCTTGTTTCGCGACGAGCTCACCGTGGTGACGTCGCTGGACCATCCGCTGGCCGCCTCCCAGTCCGCGCACTTCGCGGACCTGGTCGACGCCTACCAGTTCGTGGGCATCCACCCCGACAGCGCCATCCAGACCTTTCTGGAAGACATTGCCAGCGGCCTGGGCAAGCGCCTGTGCCAGCGCGTGCACGTGGGCAGCTTCGAAGCAGTGTGCCGCATGGTGGAGGCGGGCGCGGGCATTGCCGTGGTGCCACGCGCCTGCGCCGCGCGCTACAGCCGCCCCGATGCGCTGCACGTGCTGAAGCTGGAAGACGCCTGGGCGCTGCGCGACCGCTTGCTGTGCCGCCAGCGCGGCCGCGACCTGCCCAGCTTTGCCGAGTGCTTCATCGAACACGTGCAACGCGCGGCGCGCGGCCAGTCGGCGTAAGCCGGCCCTCGTGCGTATGTCGTAGGCGCGACGGGACTTAGGGAAATTCCTGTCCGATGACCGAACATTGAAGCGGGTACGAAAGAGGGGCTTTTGAAAATGTGTAGCGGCGAATCCGGGCTCTCGGAAAATAATAAAAAAGCGTGAGGCGACCCACGCGAAGAAAAAGAGCGGCGGGCGGCAGCATCCAACGCCTGATCGCGAACAACACCGAGACCCAGGAGACCGCAGTGATTGATCCTCAACGCCGCCGCGTCATCGCGGGGCTGGGCGCCGCGTGCGCCTCGGCCGTGCTGCCCACTTTGTTTTCATCGCCGGCACGCGCCGCCACCTGGCCCGGCCATGCCGTGACCTTCATCGTGCCGTTTCCGGCGGGCGGGCCGGTGGATACCACCGCGCGCTTCACCACGCAGCCGCTGGGGCAGATGTGGTCGGTGCCCACCGTGGTGGACAACAAGTCGGGGGCGGGCGGCATCGTCGGCGCGCAGTTCGCGGCCAAGGCCGAGCCCGACGGCTACAACTTCTTTTTCGCATCCATCCATCACGCGGTGCTGCCCAGCCTGCGCAACAACCTGACGTACGACATCACCACCGATTTCGTGCCGGTCGGGATGGCCGCGGTGTTTCCCATCGTGCTGGTGGTGACCGCATCGCTACCGGTGAACTCCGTCAGCGAATTGATCGCCTACGCCAAGAAGAACCCGGGCAAGCTGTCGTTCGGGTCGTCCGGCACGGGCGGCGGCACGCACCTGGCGGGAGAATTGTTCAATGCCATGGCCGGCATCCGCATCCAGCACGTGCCCTATCGCGGCAGCGCGCCGGCCATGCAGGATTTGCTGGGCGGGCAGGTGCAGGTGATGTTCGCCGATGGCCCGTCCGCCGTGCCGCACCTGAAGGGCGGCAAGGTCCGCGCGCTGGGCGTGGGCAACCCCACGCGTTCCAGCATGCTGCCCGACGTGCCCACCATCGCCGAGTCGGGCCTGCCCGGCTACGAGGCCTATTCCTGGAGCGGCGTGATGGCGCCCAAGGGCACGCCGCCCGACATCGTCAAGCGCATCAATGCCGACATGGTCAAGGTGCTGTCCGACCCGGCCACGGCCAAGAGCTTGATCGCGGCGGGCGCCGAGCCCAAGCCCGGCACGCCCGAGCAGTTCGGCGCCTTCGTGCGCGACGAGATCGTGAAATGGCGCGACCTGATCAAGACGGCGAATATCAAGCTGGAATAAGGCAGATGAGATATAGCAGATGAGATAGAGCAGATGAAATAAGGCAGACCGCATCGGGCAGATTGATGAATCCGGATAGGGGCTTCGGATTGCGCTGCCGCATTTCAGATTTGTTCTATATCTGTTTGGCGTGGGGTCGGCTAGGCTCCCGGCAGGAAATCCTTACGGACTCTGCCATGCCCAGCCAGTCGACGTTCCGTTTCACCTTTGAGCCTGTCAAGGCAAGTGCGATCGGCGTTGCCTTCGACGTTGTCGAGTTCACGCTGGACGAAGCGCTGTCGGAAACGTATCGCTTGACGCTGTGGCTATCCAGCACGGCATCCGCCATGGATATCGGCGCCATGCTGGACGAAGCGGCCTTGTTCACCATCTGGCATGGTGCGCAAGCCGCGCGCCACGTACACGGCATCGTCACTGAATTTGAACAAGCCGCTACCGGCTTTCGCCGTACCCGCTATCGGGCAGTGGTCGAACCGTCATTGGCGCGCGCCGCCCTATGTTCCGATTGGCGCATCTATCAGCACCTGTCCGTGCCCGAGATCATGGCCGACGTGATCAAACGCCAGGGCATCACCGACTACGAACAGATCAGCACCCACGAACACCTGCCGCGCGAGTATTGCGTGCAGGCAGGCGACACGGACCTGGCTTTCCTGGACAGGCTTGCCGCCGAGGAAGGCTATTTCTATTACTACGCGCATTCCGACGGCGGGCATCGTCTGATACACGGCGACCGCATCACCCTCAACGACGACATCCCGGGTGACCCGGTCATCTACCACCCCGCCCGCGGCGGCGACCCGCCCGCGCCCGGCTTGCAGCGCTTTAGCTATACCGAGCGCGTACGTACCGCCATCCAGACACAACGCGACTACACCTATACGCACCCCCGGTACGAGCAGGAACACAGCGCTGTCGCCGAGGATCAGGCGCATCACGACACCCGCTACGAGCGTTACGACTATCCCGGGCGCTACAAGCGCGATGAGGCGGGCAAGCCCTTCACCCGGACCCGCCTGCTGGGGCGGCGTAACGACGCTTGCAGCGCGTCTGTCGAAGGCGACGACCCGCGCCTTGTTCCCGGCCTGGCCTTTTTGTTGCAGGGCCACGCGCGCAACGAGTGGAACCGCAAGTGGCGCCCGGTACGCATGCGTCACCATGGGGTTCAGCATGTCAGCCAGGAGCAAGACGGCGCGCACGCCCAGTCAGGCACGCACTACGGCTACAC
Organism: Achromobacter sp. LC458; assembly: GCF_001005835.2. NCBI lineage: Bacteria > Pseudomonadati > Pseudomonadota > Betaproteobacteria > Burkholderiales > Alcaligenaceae > Achromobacter > Achromobacter sp. LC458. The sequence goes on along the minus strand of NZ_LBHW02000031.1, from coordinate 42,015 downwards.
GGCTGAACTTGTGCCCGATAAAACAGACTGGAAGCCGTCGCCCCGCGGCAGACCGTGCATCGATGGCCCGCAAACGGCCACCGTTGTCGGCCCGCCCAACGAAGAAATCTTCTGCGACGAGTTTGGCAGGATAAAAGTGCAATTTCCCTGGGACCGCCTCGGCCGCAACAACGAACACAGCTCGTGCTGGATACGCGTGGCGCAGGATTGGGCGGGCGCGCAGTGGGGGCATATGGCGGTCCCGCGTATCGGTCAAGAGGTCGTCGTGAATTTCTTGAACGGTGATTGCGACCAGCCAATTGCCATGGGGCGGCTATTCCGCGCAACCAACCTGCCGCCCTACGCGCTGCCCCGGCACAACACGATTGCAACCATCAAATCCAAAGAGCACAAAGGGCACAGCGCGAACGAACTGCGGCTGGACGACACCTTGGCGCAGATCAGCGCGGCGCTGATGAGCGACCATGCCGCCTCCGAACTGCATCTGGGTTATTTAACGCAGCCCAGGCCCGACGGCGGGGCGCCCCGTGGTGAAGGGTTTGAGCTGCGCACGGACGGACAGGGCGCGGTGCGCGCCGCAAAGGGGATATTGCTGACGACAGACGGACAGGCACACGCCAAGGGCGGGCAGCTATCCCGTAGCGAACTGGTGCAGGGCTTGGAAAGCGCGCTGGAATTGGCCCGTAACCTGGGCGAACACGCCGCCCGCCACGAGGCGCTGACGCTTGACCCCACGCGCCAACAGCAGCTGACGGACAACGTGCGGGACCTTGGTCATGGCGCCAACGACGAAGCCGGGGGCAGCAACGGCGGCCAACCCGTTATTGGGTTGAGCAGCCCGGCGGGCATTGCCGTGGGGACGCCGGCGTCAATCACCCTGGCGGCGGGCGGCAACGCGGATACCGTCGCGCAGAAGAACCTGCACCTGACGGCGGGGCAATCCGTCGTTATGAATGCGGGGCAGGGAATCAGCCTCTTCACACAAAGCGGGGATATGCGGCACATCGCCCACCAAGGCCAGATGCTGTTGCAGGCGCAACATGGCAGCGTGCGCGTGCAGGCCGAAAAAAGCGTTGAAATTTCCTCGGCCGACGCGCATGTCCTGGCGGTCGCCGACAAGCACATCACGCTGTTGTGCGGCGGGGCCTACATCAAGATGCAGGATGGCGCGATTGAGTTCGGCTGCCCCGGCGCGTTCACGGTCAAGGCGGCCAGCCACCAGATGTTGGGGGCGGCCAGCTTGGCAGCGGAACTCCCCCGGTTTGACCTTGGCCAGACCCAACGAAAATTCATCGTGACCCTGCCGGATGGTGTGCGCCCGGTGGCCCACCGCCGCTACACGATCACATTGAACAATGGCGAAACCGTGCAAGGCGTCACCGACGCGCAAGGCGCGACGCAGTTGGTGGAAAGCGACGCAATGCACATCGCGACGCTGACTGTGCACGACGCCGATTGACGCGGCCAGGGGGTGGGCCGTGATGCGATTGGCCGGGCTGCCAGCGGGCCAATTCACTTCGACCAAGGAGGTTCCATGGCAACACATTCCGTCCCATTGACGGGCCAGCCCGAGGCGCTGCTGTTGCCCGGCGCGCGCCCTGCGATCGTGCGGGTACAACAGGCAAAGCCCTGCGTGGTGATTCTGATTCACGGAGTGAATGATCTGGCCGGCGTGTATGACGACCTGGAAACCGGCATCTGCGTGGGCTTGAATGAGCGCCTGGATCATTTGAAGGCCGCGGACGGCAGTAGAAGCTGCGCCGCGCTGAATCCCGCCAGTTACCGATTGCCCGCCCAGGATCAGGGCGCGGCGCCCAATCCTGACGCCGTCTACTATCGCCGCCGAGCATCCGCCGGCAAGTTCGGCGGCGCGTCGCGCAGTGTCGTTATCCCGTTCTATTGGGGCTTTCGCGAAGAAGAGCAATACATCGACAAGAAGACCGAGCACGGAGAATGGCTGGACCGCTACCACAACAGGCTCGACAAAGACGGCATCAAGCAGGGCGGGATGTTCGCGAACGCCACGACCTCCATCCCGGATATGTGGGGTGAGGGCTTCTCCGGCAAGCTGATGGGCCTGCTGCCGATCAACCCCTTGTTTGGGTCGCCCGACCACCCACTGGTCATGGCGCCCAGCCGCAAGTACATGCTGCTGGCGGCCAAGCGCCTGGCCATGCTGGTGAATATGATTCGCGCCTATCGCCATCCTGGCGGCAAGACCACCGGCGAAAACGACACAATCAACGTGGTCGGGCACAGCCAGGGCACGCTGATCACCCTGCTGGCCAACGCCTTGCTCAAGGACGAAGGCAAGCGCCCCGTGGATGCGGTCATCATGATGAACCCGCCATACAGCCTGCTGGAGTCTCGCTTCGAGCGCATGGAGATGTCCGAGGCGCAGCAGACCACCAAGGCGCGCGTGACAACGCTTGCGAATATCGTCGGCTTCATCGGCGCAAATCCCAACCCGGTGCCCACCTTCGCTCAGATGGCCGACCCCTCAAGCCCGTCCTGCATCGGTGGATTGCGTTGGAATGGCTTGCAATGCCAGACCACGCTGGAAGGCAAAGACGTTGCCTTTTCCGAGCGTGACAATCGCGGCCGCGTGTTCCTCTATTTCTGTCCCGAGGACAAAACCGTCGGCATGCGCAATGTGCAGGGTATCGGCTGGCAAGGCATTGCCGACACCTTGACTTACCAGGCCATGCCTGCGCACAAGCCAAGGACGATGGTGGATTTCGTGCCCACGATGGTGGGCAACATGGCGAAGCAGTGGGTGGGTGATATTTACGGCCCCGGATTGTCCGCACTGGGTGGCCATTTTCATCAACGCGTATTCACCATGCGAGCGCGTGACGGCGAGAGCCAACCCATTGGTTTGCCGCCAACGCAGGACTACGTTTTGCGCCGGCAGCATGAAAGCACCTGGGAGGGTTCGGGCATGGGCCTGCCGCAGCGATGGGCGGCCAACGCCGACTTCGCGCCTGGCCAGTCGGTGCCCATCAACGCGCCAGCCCTGCCGCAGCCGTTTCTGGCGGACTTCAGGTCGGGCGGGGTGGTAATGGCCGAGCAGGCATCGGCGGGTATTGCACCGGTACACGCGCCGGATGATCCGATTGATGCATCGATTGCCATTACGAACAAGGGAATACGTGTGGCGGGTACCCGCGTAGTGACCTTACCGGAAGGCGCCGGACCGGTCCCGCAAACCTATAGCTCCCGCAGTGCAAGCATGGCGTATGCGCCATTGCTTGAGGCCGAACTCACGGGCTTGAACGACCCGCTGCGCAACCCGTACACCGCACCGGAAAACAACGAATGGGCAGCGGACTGGCACCGGATCACCGGGGTCGACCACGTGGGCGGGCGTCGCTTTAACGTGACATATCAGGAAAGCCCGAACGAGGCGCGTCGGCGAAGAATGGACGCGGGGGCGGACGAGCAAAGCCCGATCTCCTTTCATTCATCAATCCCCGCGAATTCGATGCATAGCCAACGCGCGATGGCGTACGACCTGGCGATAGGGCAGGCACGCAGTATTGATGATGAGCCGTTCTATGCGTATTTGTGTCGGGTGGCGGATTGGAGAATGGCTTGGGTGGAGTTCGATGTGGAACCAAACGCTAGCAAAGAGAACGACGCGGCACTGCCGGACGAGGCAACCTTGGATTACTACAGAAACGAAAGCTCCGAGAATCTCGAACTCATCAATGCTACCGACCTCTATCGAAGTCGGCGAGTTGCGGTCTATGACGAAGATGGGAAGTTGTTGACTAGGGGAGGAGGCAGCTTGCCTGCCTCGATCCATCAAATGAAGTTACCCACCTTGGTGTCTACGCAGACCCGAAAGGACAGAGATGCTGGCCGCGATCTCACGGCTGGGGACGGGGAGCCGGGATGAAGTTCATATCTTGCACTATGGCCTTTTTGTTGGCTGCTACGTTTCAGCAAGAGGTACGCGCCGACACCGAAAGTTCAAGGGAGTCCTCCGAGTGGAAGGGCGTGGCTTGCGAATTGCCCCCAGCGCCTGATGCGTGGATTCCCGTTGACCCCATTCCGCAAGCCCCCGGAGTTGTGATGCCTATTTTCGCTGCGCCCTCCTCGTCCCCACGCCTGGAGACGTTGGACATCATCCGCGTTGGCTTGAGCTTGGACGTCTATCGACAAGGTCAGGTGTGGGCACAACTGCTACAACAGAACTCTTCACAATCCGACGCATTGCAGGTCGGGACCGCGTTGCAGATGGACCCTGCGTTCTATCCAACCATAGCGGAAGATAAGGACATGGCCTGGGCGCAGCGTAAGGCCAACGCATTGGAGTTGGCGCTGCGCGGCTTTCCTGAACGTTGGGCCATTCCCACCTTGACGGTTGTGCGCGATTACGACCCGACGGTGCCCCGACTGCGCTTTTCTCCAGAAAGAGCGTCTATTTCCCTCAACGGGATGGCCGACCGAACGATGGGGCCTGCGGGATTGCATTGGCATCGAAGTAAGCCGCTCAGACCCGGCGTTATTTGCAACAGTACGCCGGAAGAGTTCGTGGAGTATCTGTTCAGTGTCTTCGAAAAGAACCCCGATATGCCCGCGCTGCTGGTTTATGCCGTCGACGGCTTCGGCATGTTCTATGCAATGGGCAGTCGCAATGACAAGCGCAAGGGTGTGGCGACTGGTCCCCGCCAACCCGGCGAGCTGACAGACGCCGTCACCGCCATCGTCTTTGCCCGCCCCGAGCGCCTGGACTGGTTGCGCGGCTTTGCTAAATACACCAAACCGCACAAGAACGACATTGACCCCGCCTTCACCGGCTGGCGCCGCAACCCGCCATATTCCTTTCAACCCAGCCCCTGGTTCCCTCAACCCATCACCGAACGCGGCTTCCAGCAATGGGACCGCCTGACGCCGTTGGCGCGGCTGCACCGTCCGGTCGAAGTGTCGCTGCAATCCGACAGCATCCCCCTGAAAGGCGAGGCCCGCCATGCGGCAATCGCAAACGCCTGGACGCAGGCCGTGGCGCCTCTGGCCCACGCGCCCTCCCGCATGTTCTACGACGCAGGCTTGCACCGTTCCGCCCTGGCCGATCTGCTCCCCGCTTTGCAGATGGCCGACAGCTCGCTCGACCTGCTGGCTTCGGACCAAAGCTACGACCTGACGCAACGCCTGGGCGACACTGGCGCGGCGTCTCCCTTTGTGGGAATTGCGCTAGCCACCATGGCCAGCTATCTGAACGCCGACACCAGCGCCATCGTCCCGCTGCGCCGTGACGACCGGGTAACGGTGATCACCATCAGTTCGCCGACGCCGGGCCAGAAGCCGGCCAACGATCCCTTTGGCGTGAAGCTGCGCCCGCAAACCCGTACCTTGAGCGAAGCGCCGTCACCGGAGTTTCGGCAACGGTTTGCGGAACTGACGCAAGAAAGCGCGCGTAACGCCCCACTACCCGCTCGGTATGTGGACCCGGAGAAAATTGCGGCCGAGAAGCGCCTGCTGAATCAGTTCATCGCTGGCGGGCCGAGTATGGATTTGTTGGGGGAGTCGGAGAAGTGATGCCGCCGCTACACGCTAGCCCGCTACCGCCACCAACGCCGCGCGCGCGCTGAGATATTCGGCTTCCAGCTGATCCACCAGGGTCGCGATGGACAGGATTTCTTGCGCCGACCCTACCCCCTGGCCGGCGCTCCAGACATCCTTCCACGCCTTGGGCCGCGAGTTCTTGTCCATGTTGGCGGGCGGCGCTTCGCCGTTCTTCGCCAACGCCACCGGGTCCAGGCCCGCCGCCAGAATGCTGGCCGACAGGTAGTTCGCGGGCACGCCAGAAAAGTAAGGCGTGTAGGTCACGTCGGCTGCTTGCGCTTGCAGCACCATCTCGCGGTAGGCGTCGGTTGCCAGCGATTCCTGCGTGGCGATGAAGCGCGTGCCCATGTAGGCGAAGTCGCAGCCCAGCACCTGCGCGGCCAGCACGTCCTTGCCATGGCTGATACAGCCCGATAGCGCCAAAGGGCCGTCGTAGAACGCACGGATTTCGTTGACCAGCGCAATCGGATTGACCTGGCCTGCGTGGCCGCCCGCGCCCGCCGCTACCAGGATCAAGCCGTCCACGCCCGCCTCCAACGCGCGCTTGGCATGCCGCACGTTGGTGACGTCGTGATAGACCAGCCCACCGTAAGGGTGCACCGCCCGCACCACCGCTTCGGGCGCGTGCAGCGACGTGATGATGAGCGGCACGCGGCGTTCGGCGCAGATGGCCAGGTCGCCCTGCCAGCGCGGGTTGCTGGGGTGGATGATCAGGTTCACGCCGTAGGGCGCCACCTTGGCGTGCGGATGGGCGCGGCGTTTGGCGGCCAGCCCGTCTTCAATGCGCGTGATCCAGTCTTGCAACTGTTCTTGCGGACGAGCGTTCAGGGAGGGAAAGGTGCCGATGATGCCGGCCGCGCATTGCGCCACGACCAGCTCGGGCCCAGAGACCAGAAACATGGGGGCGCCGATGATCGGCAGGCGGGTCTGGGCGCGTAGCGCAAGCGGGGCGGGCATCAGTGGGCTCCGGTAAGGGTCAGTTGGCCTGGATGTTGGCGCTTTGGATAACGTCCGACCACAAGGCGTACTCGCGGTCGATGCGGGATTGCAGGGCGGCGGAGTCGCCCGTGTTGATGGTGTAGCCGCCTTCGGTCATGGCTTTGCGGAACGCGGGGTCTTTGGACACGTCTTGCAGCGCGCGGGTCAGGCGGGCCGAAACGGCGTCGGGCAACTTCTTGGGGCCGACCAGCGCGTACCAGCCCACCACCTCGTAGTCCTTCATGCCGGCTTCGATCATGGTGGGCACGTCGGGCAGTTCGGGGTTACGGGTCTTGGACGTGACGGCCAGCGCGCGGGCCTTGCCGCTTTTGATGAACGGGATCGCGGTGCTGGTGATGTCGAACATGAAGGTCACCTTGCCGCTGATCACGTCCATCATGGCGGGCGAGTTGCCGCGATACGGCACGTGCAGCATCGACGCATCGGCCTGCTTTTTAAGCAGTTCGGCCGACAAGTGGTTGGACGCGCCGATGCCGGCGGATCCGAACGACACGGCGTCGGGGTGCGAGCGCGCGTAGCTGACCAGCTCGCCCACGTTCTTGGCGGGAATCTGCGGGCCGATCAACAGCACGTTGGCGTAATCGACCACCAGGCCGATCAATGAGAAGTCGTGGCGCGGGTCGAACAGCGTGCTGCGCTGGACCAGCGGCGACATGGTCAGCGTGGGGCTGGCGGCAAAGCCCAGCAGGTAGCCGTCGGGCGTGGCCTTGGCGGTGGCGTCAGAGGCGATCATGCCGCTGGCGCCCGCGCGGTTTTCCACGACGACGGTCTGGCCCAGCTTGTCGCCCAGGTATTTGGCAAAGACGCGGGCTGTGGTGTCCACGGGGCCGCCGGGCGCGTAGCCCACCAGCAGGCGGATGGGGCGGTCGGGGTACGTCTGCGCGCCGGCGCTGGACGCCATGGCGAAGGCGGCCGTGGCGGCGGCCACGGCAAAAAGGGTCTTGAGTTTCACGCTGTTGTCTCCTTGTGTATAGGTGGCCGGTCGTGGAGCGGAACAGCGGGTCCGCGCCTACGCCAGCCTTTCTTTCAGCGGTTGCTTGAGGATCTTGCCGCTGACGGTCGTGGGAATCGTGTCGATGGAAATGATGCGCGCGGGCCGCTTGTACGGCGCCAGCTGGGCGCGCAGGTGCAACATCAAGAGGTCGGTGTCGACGCGTGCACCCGGTAGCGGTTCGACGAACGCGATCACCTCTTCGTTCTGGTCGGCTGTGTTGCGACCGACCACGGCGGACAGGCGCACGCCCGGAAACGCGTTGATCACCGATTCCACTTCGATGGGGTAGACGTTGAAGCCCGAGCGGATGATCAAGTCCTTGGAGCGGCCGGCGATGAACAACGCGCTGCTGTCGTCCACATAACCGATGTCGCCGGTGTTGAGCCAGCCGCCGGGCAGCAGCGCTTGCTCGGTCTGTTCGGGATTGCGGTAGTAGCCCAGCATGACGCCGGGGCCTCGGATCAGGATGTCGCCACGTTGGCCGGGTTTCGGCGCGCCCGCGTCGGGGCTGCCCAGGCGCATTTCCACGCCGTCTACCGCGTAGCCGGCCGAGCAGTCATCGCGCGGCTCATCGATGCGCGTGATGAACATGGAGCCCGCGTATTCGGTGATGCCGTAGCCGTGATGCATCGCCACGCCAAAGTAGCGCTCGGCGTCGCGTTTCAATGTGGGGTCCAGCGCCGCGCCGCCGGTGTACAGATAGCGCAGGGCAGGGGCGCGCAGCTCGGCGCGCGGTGGGGCCACGGCCATCATGCGGCTGAACATGGTGGGCACGCCTTGCAGGATGCTGACGCCGGGATGCGCCAGCGCCTTGAAGGCGTCGTCGGCGTCGAAGCGGCTGCGCAGCACCAGGCTGGCACCCGCGTGCACCGTGGCCATCAGCACCGTGGCGATGCCGAAGATGTGTGACATGGGCAACGCCGCGTAGCCGATGTCGTGCGGTGTCAAGCGCCGCGACGCTGCTGACACGCGCGCAAAATGCAGCAGGCCGCGATGCGGCACCAGCACGCCCTTGGGCGCGCCCGTGGTGCCCGACGTATAGATGACGGTGGCCACTTCCGAGGCCAGCGCGTCGGTTTCAGCAGCGGTGGGCGTGGCGGCGCGCGCGGCTTGCACGCCCGGCCCCCACACGGCAGGGTCCGCATCCACCGCGCGGGCGTCAGCGGCATGCGCGGCGGCGGCGGACGACACGCCGGTGGTGTACAGCAGCAGTTCAGGCTGCGCGTGCTGGCGGATGTTGTCCACTTCGCGGCCGGACAGCCTCGCGTTCACGCCCACCGGCCACGCGCCCACCACGCCGCATCCGAACAGCGCGGCGATCATCGCGGTGCAGTTTTCCCCCACCATCAGCACACGATGGCCGGGCTGCACGCCTTGCCAGCGCAGCCAGTCGGCCACGGCCTGTACACGCTGCCATAGCTGCGCATAGGTGACGGTGCCGCCGCCTTCTTCGTACAGCACGATGGCGTCGGGTTGCCGGCGCGCTTGCCGGGCCAGCAGTTCATGGATGCGGGTAAGGGTTTCTGCTTGAGACATCGAAGGTGGCGTGTCAGTCAAAGTGCGGGTGAGTCGATCAAAGCCGGGATCAAAGCCGGGATCACAGCGTGGCCTGGGTGCCCAGGATGGCGGTGGACTGGCTGGACAGCGTGCCGCCGTTGCCGTGCACCAGCGCCAGCTGCGCGTCGGCCACCTGCCTGTCGCCGCATTCCCCACGCAATTGCCGCACGGCTTCAATCATGATGAAGACGCCGTACATGCCGGGATGCACGCAGCACAAACCGCCGCCATTGGTGTTGACGGGCAGCCTGCCGCCCGGCGCAATCGCGCCGTCCGCGATGAAGTCCTTGGATTCGCCCTTGGCGCAAAAGCCCAGGTCCTCCAGGAACAGCAAAGTGTTGATGGTGAAGGCGTCGTAGAGTTCGACCACGTCGATATCGCGCGGCGACACGCCGGCCATGTCGAAGGCCTGCTTGCCCGACTGCGCGGCGGCCGTCACCGTCAGGTCGTGCATGGACGAGATCTGCCGGTTCCACACGGCGGTGGCGTTGCCCAGTACGTAGACAGGCGGACGCGGCAAGTCGCGCGCGCGGTCGGCGCGCACCAGCACAAAGGCGCCTGCCCCGTCGGTGACCAGGCAGCAATCGCGCACGCTCAAGGGGTCGGACACCATGCGCGCCGACAGAATTTCATCCAGTGTCGTGGGTTGGCGCAGCTGCGCCTCGGGGTTCAACTGTGCCCATTGGTTGGCCGCCAACGCCACCTGCGCCAGATGCTCGCGGCGCGTGCCGTACTGGTGCATGTGGCGCGCCGCCGCCAGCGCGTATGACGACAGCGGGCTGAGCGGGTCGTAAGGGGTTTCATAGGGTTGCGGGTCGAACTGCTTGCGCACGCGGCCCACTTCGGCGCGGCTCAGGGTCGACGTGCGCTGCGTGCTGCCATAGCAGACCAGCACGGCGTTGCACTGGCCGGACGCCAGCGCGTGCATGGCCGGCAACAGGTGCGCGACGAAGCTGGAGCCGCCCAGCATGGTGCTGTCGATGAAGGTGGGGCGGATGCCCAGGTGTTCGATCACCGGCATGGCCCACATCGGCGCGGCCACGCTGGCGGTGCAGATGCCGTCAATGTCGCGCAGGGTCAGGCCCGCGTCGGCCACGGCGCGCTGCGCCGCCTGCACCAGGATTTCCATTTCGGTAAAGCCGTTGGCCTGTCCCAGGCCCGCATGGCCGACGCCGGCCACGGCCACCGCGCCGCGCAAATCGTTAAGCGTCATGCCGCCTCCTGCTTAGCGTCAAAGACCACCAGGCCGTGGCCGTCCTGTTGGATCACACGGGCGCGCACGGCCATGCCGATGCGCACGTCGGCCGGCGCAACGCCTTCAACGCGGCTCATCATGCGCACGCCTTCGTGCAGGTCGATCAGCGCCACGTTGTAGTCGCCGCCCGCGTCGGGCTTGCGGCGCACAACGGTGGTGGAATAAACGGTGCCGCGTCCGTCGGCCGGCGTGAAGGCCAGCTTGTCCGCGCCGCAATGCGGGCAGACCATGCGGGGATAGAACACCGCGCGGTCGCAACCGCCACAGTGCTGGATAAGAAAGCGGCCCTGGTCGAGCGCCTGGCGGTACTGCGCCTCGACGCCCTGCGACACGCCTTCCTTTTGATCGGAAACAGTCATGGTGCGATGGGATTCCAGTGGATGACGGCTGCTAGTGTCGGCACTGCGCCAAGGTTCTGCCATTCTTCATTGCTGAAGCAGGCCTTTTGCGAAGCGGTAGTGGGCCGCTCGCGCCGTCCGGGGTGTTGCCCTACATCCAGCGCGAAGCCGGTCTTCGGAAGAGGCAGATTGTGGGGCTGCCCGCGCCATGGCTAGATACCGGGCAAAGGAGGTAGACCATGAACCTGACCTGGACGCCGCAAGAGCGCCAATTCCGCGACGAGGTGCGCGCGTTTGCCGCCACCCGCCTGCCCGCCGACATCCGAGACAAGGTGTTGCGCCATCAGCGGCTGGAACGCGACGACTACGTGCGCTGGCACAACATCCTGGCGGACCAGGGCTGGGGCGCGCCGAACTGGCCGGTAGAGCACGGCGGCACCGGCTGGAACGCCTTGCAGCGCCTGATCTTCGAAGTGGAGTGCTTCAAGGCCGGCGCGCCGCGCCTGCTGCCGTTCGGCTTGTCGATGATCGGCCCCGTGCTGATGAAATACGGCAGCGCGCAACAACAATCGCGCTTTTTGCCACGCATCCCTCGGGTGCAGGATTGGTGGTGCCAGGGCTATTCCGAACCGGGTTCGGGGTCGGACCTGGCGTCGCTGAAAACACGCGCCGTGCGCGATGGCGATGATTACGTTGTCAACGGTCAGAAAACCTGGACCACGCTGGCCCAATACGCCGACTGGATGTTCTGCCTGGCCCGCACCGACCCCGACGCGCGCGCGCAACGCGGCATCTCGATGCTGCTGCTGGACATGCGCGCGCCGGGCGTGACGGTGCGCCCCATCCGCACGCTGGACGGCGGCCACGACGTCAATGAAGTCTGGCTGGAAGACGTGCGCGTACCGGTGGAAAACCTGGTGGGCGAAGAGAACCAGGGTTGGACCTACGCCAAGTACCTGTTGGGCCACGAGCGCACCGGCATCGCCGGGCTGGGCCATTGCCATCGCGAACTGGGCATCTTGAAACACATGGCGGCGCAAGCGCAATCGCGCGGCAAGCCCTTGCTGGCCGACAGCCGTTTTCGCGACCGTATCTCGCGCATTGAAGTGGACATCATGGCGCTGGAAATGTTGTTGCTGCGCGTAGCGTCCAGCAACGACGGCACGCCCGGCCCCGAGGCCTCGGTGCTGAAGATTCGCGGGTCTGAGATCCAGCAGGATCTGGCCATGCTGCAAATGGAAGTGGCGGGGCCGGACGCCTGGCCCTACGACCCGGATTGGCTGCTGGCCGACCACGACGATCACGGGCCGGGCCCGGCGATGGCCGCGGCGTCGGGCGCGGGCTATGCCGATATGCGCAAGACGTCCATCTACGGCGGCACGACCGAAGTGCAGAAGGGCATCATCGCCCGCCTGGTGCTGGGCCTGTAGGCCCGCCGCGCCATCCGACAGGAAGACACGCATGGATTTCATCTATACCGAAGAACAGCGCATGCTGGCCGACAGCCTGCGCCGCCTGGTGGACCAGGCATGGACATTTCCCCAACGCCGCGCGCGGCAGGCCACCGGCACGCTGGATGCCCGCGCCTGGGCCGCGCTGGCCGAACTGGGCGTGCTGGGCCTGACCATTTCGCAGGACTTTGGCGGCTTTGGCGAAGTGCCGGCCAGCCTGCTGCCCGTGCATGTGGAACTGGGACGCGCGCTGGTGTCCGAACCCGTCATTCCCAGCGCGGTCATCGGCGCGGCATTGCTGGACGCGTGCGGCGACGCGGCGCGTGGCCGCTGGTTGTCGGGCATAGCCTCGGGCGAGACGATCGTTACCGTGGCCTATCAAGAACCCGGCCGTCGCTACGACACGCAGCCGCGCGATTGCCGCGCGGCCAAGACTGCCCAGGGCTGGCGGCTGGATGGCGCCAAGCATCTGGTGTGGCACGGCGCGGCGGCCAATGCGTGGCTGGTCAGCGCATTAGGCGCCGAGGGCCAGACGGTGTTGCTGGCCGTGCCGTCGGACGTTGCCGGCGTGCGCGTCACCGACACCCCCACGCTGGACGGCGCGCGCTGCGCCCGGCTGGATTTCGACGCGGTGGGCCTGCCCGCCGATGCCTTGCTGGCCGAAGGCGCGCAGGCCGACGACGCCCTGGCCCAGGCGTTGCAGTGGGGCACGGCGGCGCTGTGTGCGCACGCAGCGGGCGCGATCGACCGGCTGCTGGAAATCACCGTTGATTATCTGAAGACGCGCAAGCAATTCGGTCAGCCGCTTGCCTCGTTCCAGGCGCTGCAACACCGATTGGCCGAGATGCTGGTGGCCAAGGAACTGGCTTTGTCGATGGCCTATGTGGCCGTGGCCGCGCTGACCGAACCCGATGCCGTGCAGCGCCGCCGCATGATTGCGTCGGCCAAGTTGGAAGCCGCGCGCGCCGGGCGCCAGGTGGCGCAGATGGCGGTGCAGTTGCACGGCGGCATGGGCATGACCGACGAGCTGGAAGTGGGCGATTATTTCAAGCGGCTGACCATGGTGGATCCGTTGCTGGGCGACACGGCCGAACAACTGGCGGTGCTGGAGGAAGTGGCGATGCTGGAGGAGCAGGCATGAGCGCAACGCACGACAACGCAGCCGACGGCTACACGCAGATCCGCTTCACGCTGAAAGACGGCGTGGGCGTCATTACCCTGAACCGGCCGGACCGGCTCAACAGCTTTACCGAAGTCATGCACGGCGAACTGGCGCGCGCGCTGGATGTGATGGAGTCGCACGCCGGTCTGCGCGGCCTGGTCATCACCGGCGCGGGGCGGGGCTTTTGCGCGGGGCAGGATCTGAGCGAGCGCAAGCCCTCCGAGGACGGCTCGCGGCGCGACCTGAGCCTGATGCTGGAAAAGTGCTATCGCCCGTTGATCACCCGTTTGCGCGCGCTGCCGGTGCCGGTAGTGTGCGTGATGAACGGCGTGGCGGCGGGCGCGGGCGCCAGCCTGGTGCTGGCCTGCGACGTGGTGTTTGCCGCGCAGTCGGCCCGCTTTGTGCAGGCGTTCAGCAAGATCGGCCTGCTGCCGGATGCGGGCGGCACATGGTTTTTGCCCCGGCTGGTGGGCTCGGCGCGCGCGATGGGCGCGGCATTGTTTGGCGAGGCCGTCAGCGCCACCGAGGCCGCCGCGTGGGGGCTGATCTGGCGTGTCGTGCCTGACGATGCGGTGGCCGCCACCGTGTCGGACATCACCGCCACATTGGCCGCCGGGCCAACGCGGGCCTACGCGGCCACCAAGGCGGCGCTGCACGCGTCCAGCGGCAATACGCTGGCCCAGCAGTTCGATCTGGAATGCCAGTTGCAGCGCGAGCTTGGCTACACCGACGACTACCTGGAAGGCATGCGCGCCTTTGCCGAAAAGCGGCCGCCCGCGTTCACGGGGACCTGAGCGACCGGTGCTTGCCTCGCGCCCTGAAGGTCAAGGCGCGCGGGGTACCTGGATCTGTTCGATCAGGTCACGCGCGCAGCCGGGCAGGGCGTCGATGTCGCGCACCAGCAGCTTACGTTCACGCACCACCCAGGGTTCATCCAGCTCTACCACGCGCAACTTGGTGTCGGCGCCATAGCGGCGCGCGGCGGAATCTGGAATCACGCCGATGCCCACGCCCGCCTGCACCATGCGGCAAATGGAATCGAAGCTGTACAGCTGGATGCGTTGCGGCAGGCGCTGGCCGCTGCGTTCCAGCTGGTCACGCAAGAAGGCCACCAGCGTGGAGCCTTCGTGCATGGTGATGAACGGGTAGCGCACGGCGTCCACCAGCTTGACCTTGTCCTGGTCTTGCAGCGGATGGCCGTTGGGCACCACCAGCACCAGCCGGTCGGTGCTGAAGTGGATGGCTTGCAGCTCGGGCGCATCGACCGGGCCGGCCACGATGCCCAGGTCGGTGGTGCCGTCCAGCACGCCGCGCACGATGTCGCGCGTCAGGCGTTCTTGCAGGTCCACCGTGACGCCCGGGTGCCCCGACAGGAACTGCGCCAGGATGTCGGGCATGAATTCGGTCACGGCCGTGGTGTTGGCAAAGATGCGGATGTGCCCGGCATCGCCGTCGGATTGCTCTTGGAAGTCGTGCTTCAGGTGGTCCACCTGCCGCATGATGACGCGGGCATGTTGCAGCAGTTTCTGCCCGGCGGGCGTGATTTCCACCCCACGGCTGTCGCGGTACAGCAGGCGGGAATTGAGCTGGTTCTCCAGCGCCTTGATCCGCACGCTGACGGCGGCCAGGGACAGATGCGCTCGTTTCGCGGCCTGGGTCAGGCTGGGGGATTCGGCGATGTGGATGAACAGGCGTAGGTCGGCTAGGTCGAAGTGCATGGGCCATATATTACGGCGCGCCGCGCCGGGCCTGGGCGTGGGCTGTCGATTCAGGCGCCGCAAACCCCGCCTTGAGGAAAAACGAATTCACAACGGGGACGGCTTGCGGGCATCCTTGGCGCTTACCAACAATCCCACCAAACAACCCCACCAAAGGATATGGGCATGACTTCTACAGACCCGGCAGCCTGGATCGGCAGCGGCGAACGCAAGCCGGACGCCATGGACCCCGGCCACGCCGCGCGCATCGCGGCCACCCTGGGCGGTCAGGCGCCGGGCGTGGGCGAGGCCCTGCCGCCCTTGTGGCAATGGGCGTTTTTCATCAGCACGGTGGGCATGGACGGGTTGGGGACGGATGGGCACCCCGCGCGCGGCGGCTTCTTGCCGCCGGCACAGGACCGTAACCGCATGTGGGCGGGCGGCCGGGTGCAATGGCATCAGCCTTTGAAGGTGGGCGTGCCGGCCGAACGGGTGTCCAAGGTGCTCAAGGTGGAAGAGAAGGCGGGCCGCACCGGCGCGCTGCTGTTCGTCACCGTGCGCCATGAATACCATCAGGCCGGCGACATCGTCATCGAGGAAGAGCAGGACATCGTCTACCGCCAGCCGTCGCCACCCAAGCTGTCGGGCAGCGAGCCCGCGCCCCAGGCGCAATGGCGCGACACCGTCAACCCCACGTCGGTGCTGCTGTTCCGCTATTCGGCGGTGACCTTCAACGGCCATCGCATCCATTACGACCACCCCTATGTCACGGACGTGGAAGGGTATCCGGGCCTAGTCGTGCACGGCCCCCTGATTGCCACCGAGATGGTTGCCGCCTTTACGCGCGCCCATCCCCGAGCTCGCCCTACGCACCTGAGCTACCGCGGCCTGCGTCCGCTGATTTCGCCTACGCCCTTCCAGGTGGCCGGCCGCTTGACCGAGCCGGGCGTCGCCCAGCTGTGGGCCGAGCAGGACGGCACGCTGGCCCATCAAGCCGAACTGAGGTTTACCGAATGAGCACACAGGCATCCCGCCCGTTGGACGGCATTACCGTCGTCAGCCTGGAACACGCCATCGCCGCGCCCTTTTGCACCCGCCAACTGGCGGACATGGGCGCGCGCGTCATCAAGATCGAACGGCCCGGCAGCGGCGATTTCGCGCGCGGCTACGACGAACGCGTGCGTGGCCTGTCCTCGCATTTCGTCTGGACCAATCGGTCCAAGGAAAGCCTGACGCTGGACCTGAAGCGCGACGAGGCGGGCGGCATCATGGAACGCCTGCTGGAATCGGCCGACGTGCTGGTGCAAAACCTGGCGCCCGGCGCGGCGGCCCGGCTGGGGCTGTCGTTCGAGGCCCTCCATGCGCGCTATCCGCGCCTGATCGTCTGCGACATTTCCGGCTATGGCGAGGGCGGCCCGTATCAGGACAAGAAGGCGTATGACCTGCTGATCCAAAGCGAAAGCGGCTTTCTGTCGGTGACGGGCACTAAGGACGATCCGGTCAAGGCCGGGTGTTCCATCGCCGATATCGCGGCCGGCATGTACGCGTATTCGGCCATCCTGAACGCCTTGTTGCTGCGCCAGAAAACCGGCCTGGGCAGCCGCCTGGACGTGTCCATGCTGGAAAGCATGGTCGAGTGGATGGGCTTTCCGATGTACTACGCGTTCGAAGGCGCCAAGCCGCCCGTGCGCGCGGGGGCGGCGCATGCGTCGATCTATCCCTATGGCCCGTTTCCGGTGGGCGATGGCTCGACCATCATGCTGGGCCTGCAAAACGAACGCGAATGGCGGGTGTTCTGCGCGCAGGTGTTGCGCCAGCCCACGCTGGCGGAAGACGCGCGCTTTATCTCGAATTCGCAGCGCACCGCCAACCGCGACGCGTTGCGCGACCTGATCGTGGCGGCGTTTGCCGATTTGTCGATCGAACAGGTCACACAGCGGCTGGAAGATGCGCAGATCGCCAACGCCCGCGTCAATGACATGGCCGGCGTGTGGGGCCACCCGCAATTGCAGGCGCGCGCGCGCTGGAGCCAGGTCGACAGCCCGGCCGGCATGTTGCCCGCGCTGTTGCCGCCCGCCAGCAGCAGCGCATTCGCGCCGCGCATGGCCGCCGTGCCCGCCGTGGGCGAAAACACGGATGCGGTGCTAGCATCGCTGGGATACGCGCCCGATCAGGTGGCGCAATTGCATGCTTCGGAGGTCGTGTGACGCATTCCGTCGTTCGTAGCGCCCTGTTCGTGCCGGCGTCGCGCGCCGAGCGCATCCCCAAAGCGCTGGCCGCCGGGGCCGACACCGTTATCGTGGACCTGGAAGACGCTGTCGAGCATCTGGCCAAGGCGTCTGCCCGCGAGGCGCTGTGCGACTTCCTGGGGACGCATCGCGACGCCCGCCTGTGGGTGCGCATCAACGACGCGTCCACGTCCTGGCACGACGATGACCTGAAAGCCTGCCGTGGCCGGCCCAACATCGCGGGCATCCTGCTGCCCAAGGCAGAAACACTGGCGCAGGTGCGGCACGTGGCGCAAACCGGTCTGCCCGTCATCCCCCTGATTGAAACCGCGCGCGGGCTGCTGAACGCGTCCGAAGTCGCGGCCACGCCCGGCGTGGCGCGGCTGGCGTTCGGCAGCCTGGACTACGCGCTGGACATGGGCCTGACCCCCGACACCCCCGGCGCCGAAACCGTGCTGGATCAGGCGCGCGTGCAGGTATTGCTGCACAACCGCGCCGCCGGGCTCGCGCCCGCGCTGGACGGCGTGTTTCCCGGCGTGCAGGACACGGCCGGGCTGGCGGCCGCGGCGGCGCGCGCACAGCAAATGGGCTTTGGCGGCATGCTGTGCATCCACCCGGCGCAGGTGCCGGTGATTCACGCGGCCTTCGTGCCCGCGCGCGAAGAACTGGCCTGGGCGCGGCGCGTGGTGGCTGCACATCGCGAGACGGCGGCGGGCACCTTCATGCTGGACGGCAAGATGGTGGACGCGCCCGTGATCGCGCGCGCGCGGCTGGTGCTGGCGCAGGCCGGGGAACAGACCCCCCCATGAGCCATGCGCTGTTTATCGGGCATACCTACATCGACGTCACCGTATTGGCCGACGAATGGCCCACCGGCGACGAAAAAAGCGTGGCGCGTGACTACGCCGTGTCCTTCGGCGGCAACGCCGTCACGGCGGCGTTTGCTTGCGGCAAGCTGGGCACGCCGCCCGACCTGATCTGTTCGCTGGCGCCCGATTGGCTGGGCCACATGTACACCGACATGGCCGCCGCGCACGGCATCACGCTGCATGCGCGGCATGTGCGCCGGTCATCGTTGTCGTTCATCATGCCCAACCACGGCAAGCGCGCCATCGTGCGCGCGCGCGACGTGCAGTACCTGAATGATTTCCCCCGGCTGGATGTCGGCGCGTATCGCGCATTGCACCTGGACGGGCATCAGCCGGATGCCGCGCTGCACTATGCGCGCGCGTGCCGGCAGGCTGGCGTGCTGACGTCGCTGGACGGCGGCGGCGTGCGCGAGAACACCGACGAGCTGCTGCGCCATATCGACGTGGCCGTGTGCGCCGAGCGCATGTGCGAACAGCTGGAGCTGAGCCCAGCCCGGCTGCTGGACTTGCTGAAGGCGCGCGGCTGCCGCATCGGCGCCGTCACGATGGGCGAGCGCGGCATGCTTTGGTATGACGAAACGGGGCGCGTCGACACCTTGCCATCGCTGGATGTGCCGGGCGAACGCATCGTGGATACCTCAGGCGCGGGCGACGTGTTTCACGGTGCCTATGTGTGGTCGTATTTGAACCGGCCGGAGCTGCCCTGGTTGGAACACTTCACCTTTGCGCGCGCGGCGTCGGCGCACAAGATCCAGCACTTGGGCAACGAGGCCGGCTTGCCGCAAGTGGAAGACGTGGAACGCGCGATGATGGCGTTTGCGCCTAAAGCCTAGGCGCGGGGGCGGTCGGCGGGGGCAGGCGCCGGGGGTAGGCATCGGGGCAGGCATCCGGGCAGCCATCGAGCCCAAGCTTGCAGGCTGCCTGCCCGATCAATCCGGCAAGCGTTCGATCGCCTGATCGCGGATCTGGGCGACCCACGTCGAAATCGGCCGGCCATTCACCAGCATGTCCGGCGCAAGGTCGTGCAGCGGCAGCAGCACGAACGCGCGTTGATGCATGCGCGGATGCGGCAGGATCAGCCGTTCGTGATCCAGCAACACGTCGCCGTATGTCAACAGATCAAGATCCAGCGTGCGTGGGGCGTTCTTGTAAGGGCGCAGCCGCCCGTGCTGGTTTTCCAGCGCCTGTAGCGCATCCAGCAAGGCCAGCGGCGGCAGCCGCGTGTCCAGTGCCGCCACCGCATTGACGAAGTCGGGGCCGGCGGCGTCCACCGGCGCGCTGCGGTAGAACGGCGACGCCGTCACGGCGTCGATGCCGTCCGTGGCCTGCAATTGGGCCAGCACGCGGCGCAAGGTGGCCGCGCTGTCGCCCAGATTGGCGCCCAGGCCGATATAGGCGCGGACCAAAGCGGGCGACACGGTTTACTCGGGGGTGGCCGGGCCGCGCGACGGCGAACGGCGCGGACGCCGGCGCTTGCGCGTGCCGGTCGACGCAGCGGGGCCGCCCATGCCGCCCATGCCGCCCATGCCGCCATCACCCGCCTCGCGCGGCAGGCGCGCCACTTCCTCGATCATGTCGGCGCGCGTCACGTCGTCGGCGTTGGCCAGGTCCATCCACCACTGTGCCAACACGCTGTCGAATTCGCCGGCAGCGGCGCGCAATTGCAGGAAATCGCAGGCGGCGCGGAAGCGCGGTTGTTCGATCATGCGGAAAATCGTCTTGCCCATGCGACGCTCGAAACGCGGCTGCATGAACCAGATCTCGCGCATGTCGGACGAGAAGCGACGCTGGATGGCCAGCTTTTCCGTCTGTTCGTCCAGCACCGAATCGGCGGCCTGGGACAGCGCGGGTATGGTGTGCTCGCCCTGCGCGCGCAACTGCTTCCAGCGCACATCCACCTGCTGCCACAGCAGCGCGGCAAACAGGAAGCTGGGGCTGACGGTCTTGCCGGCGCGCACGCGGGCGTCGGTGCGTTCCAGCGCCAGCTCCACGAAGTGTTCGCCACCGGGCTGCTCCAGCACCACGTCCAGCAAGGGCAGCAGGCCGTTGTGCAGGCCGTCGGCGCGCAGCTGGCGCAGGCAGTCCATGGCGTGGCCGCAGGTCAACAGCTTGAGCATTTCGTCGAACAGGCGCGAGGCCGGCACGTTTTCGATGAGCTCGGCCATGGTGCTGATGGGCTCGCGCGTGGCGGGGTCGATCGTGCCGTTGAGCTTGGCGGCGAAACGCACGGCGCGCAGCATGCGCACCGGGTCTTCGCGGTAACGCTTGACCGGGTCGCCGATGATGCGGACCTGGCGTTTTTTCAGGTCGGCCACACCGTTGTGGTAGTCGATGACTTCCTCGGTGTGCGGGTCGTAGTACAGCGCGTTCATGGTGAAGTCGCGGCGCTTGGCGTCTTCTTCTTGTGACCCGAACACGTTGTCGCGCAGGATGCGGCCGTGCTCATCGGTTTCCTGCTCTTCGGACGCCGGGGCGCGGAAGGTGGAGGTTTCGATGATTTCCTGGCCAAACACCACGTGCACCAGCTGAAAGCGGCGGCCGATGATGCGCGCGCGGCGGAACAGCGGGCGGATCTGTTCGGGCGTGGCGTTGGTGGCCACGTCGAAATCCTTGGGTTCCAGTCCGACGATCAGGTCACGCACCGCGCCGCCCACGATATAGCCTTCGTAGCCGTGCTGGCGCAAGACTTCGCAGACCTTGATGGCGTGGCGAGAAACGTTACGGCGATCAATGCCGTGCTTGTCGCGCCCAATGCGCAGCGGCCCCCGGGGTGCCGGCGCGAACAAGCGGCCGACGAATTTTTTTATGGTTTCAGTGATCATTAGGACTTCGAGTCTTCCATGTGGTCGAACAAGTCGATCACTTGCCAGCCACGGTCCTTTGCGATGGTGCGCAGGGTCGGGCTGGGGTTGGCGGCGATCGGACGGGTCACCTTTTCCAGCAGAGGCACATCATTGACCGAATCGCTATAGAAAAACGATTCGGGGAAATCCGCAAGCGCCAATCCCAGATTGGACAGCCATTCGTTCACGCGCACAACCTTGCCTTCCTTGAAACTGGGCGTGCCCAGGATGCGGCCGGTATAGCGCCCGCGCAGGTATTCGGCGTCGGTGGCGACCAGGTAGGGCACGCCGAAGGCGCGCGCGATGGGGGCGGTGACAAAGCTGTTGGTGGCCGTGACGATGGCGCACAGGTCGCCGGCGTCCAGGTGGGATTGCACCAGCGCGCGCGCGTCGACCGTGATGGACGGGCGGATGACTTCGCGCATGAATTCTTCGTGCCAGTCGGCCAGGTCGAACGGCGAATGCGCCGCCAGCAGGCCCAGCATGAATTCGGCGGCCTGTTCGGCGGTGAGTTCACCGCGGTTGTAGCGGTCCATCAGGTCGTCGTTCTGGCGACGGGCCTGGACGGGGTCTCCCGCGCGGCCGGTGCGGGCCAGGTAGTCGGCCCATTGATAGTCGCTGTCCAGCGGCAACAGGGTGTGGTCCAGGTCGAACAGGGCGAGACGTCGGGATGTCATGTGCGTTGCGAATCAGGATCTGCGAGCATGGCGCGCAGCAATGGCAGGGTGATGGGACGGCCGGTGGCCAGGGAATAGCGGTCAAGCGCGTCGATCAACGCGGCCAGTTTGCGGATGTCGCGTTCGTGATGAATCAGCATCCAGTTGATGATTTCGGGCGCCAGGTGCATGCCGCGTTCGGCGGCCTGCGCGGACAGCGCGGCCAGCTTGTCGGCGTCGGACAGCGGGTCCAGGCGGAACACCAGGTCCCAGCCCAGGCGGGTGCGCAGGTCTTCGCGCAGCGGCATGGACAGCGGGGCGCGGTCGCCGGCCAGCGCCAGCGCAAACGCGCGGCCCGTGGCGGCGGATTCACGCCAGCGGTTGTACAGCGCGAACAAGGCGGCCTGGCGGCTGTCGTCCATGCGGTGCACGTCGTCAACCGCCACGAATTTGGGCATGGGCGATTTGGAATCGGCTTCGGCCAGGCGGCGCAGCATGGTTTCGCCCTTGGCCGGATCAACGAAGACGGCGTCCGGCCGCGCGGTCAGCGCGCGCAGCAGGTGAGTGCGGCCGCAGCCCGCGGCGCCCCATATATACAGCGCGCGACCCGGATTGAGCGCGCGCACGGCCGCCAGCGCTTCCCCGTTGGGGCCGGCGATATAGTTGTTCAGCGATGGCGCTGGCGCGGGAAGAACGTCGAGCAGCAGCTGGCGGTTCATGAGAGGTTATCAATCAGGCTTGTTCGGTACTTCCAATGCCCTGCGCGGTACGTCTGCGCAAGGCTCGCTGCGGCGCGATGGGCATGCCGGTGTTGCCGGAAAAGCCAAAAAACGGTGATACACGGGGCCGATTCGGGTAATGCCCGCCAGAAACTGGCAAAATCCAACCCGGCCAACCCAACACTTTAAACCACCTGGGGGGATGGTGTCGCGCTCAAGGGCTTTGCCAGGCTTGGGTTTGCGCCCTTTTTGCCCCCCGGCCAGCCCGTCTCGCCCCCGCCGCTTTCGCGGTGCCCGGCCAGTCCGAACCCTGCACAGGCCCGCAACATCGTAAAATGCGGGGCGTTCCACCAAATTCCCAGCAATTGTTACATACCCCACGGCATTTCTCATGACGAATCAACCTAAAGCCCCCTTGACCTACCGCGATGCCGGTGTCGACATCGACGCAGGCGACGCCCTGGTCGACCGTATCAAACCCCTCGCCGCGCGCACCATGCGCCCCGGGGTGCTGGCCGGTATCGGCGGCTTTGGCGCGCTGTTCGAAGTGCCCAAGAAGTACAACGAGCCCGTGCTGGTGTCGGGTACCGACGGCGTGGGCACCAAGCTGCGCCTGGCGTTCGAATGGAACCGCCACGACACCGTGGGCATCGACCTGGTCGCCATGAGCGTCAACGACATCCTGGTGCAGGGCGCCGAGCCCCTGTTCTTCCTGGACTACTTTGCCTGCGGCAAGCTTTCGGTGGACACGGCGGCGTCGGTGGTGGGCGGCATTGCCAAGGGCTGCGAATTGTCAGGCTGCGCGCTGATCGGCGGTGAAACCGCTGAAATGCCGGGCATGTACCCGGACGGCGAATACGATCTGGCCGGCTTTGCGGTGGGCGCGGTGGAAAAGTCCGCGATCATCGACGGCAAGTCGATCAAGCCGGGCGACGTGGTGCTGGGCCTGGCCTCCAGCGGCGTGCACTCCAACGGTTTTTCGCTGGTGCGCAAGATCATCGAACGCGCCGGCGCCAAGCCGACCGACGACTTCCACGGCCAGCCGCTGGTTGACGTGGTGATGGCGCCCACGCGCATCTACGTCAAGCAAGTACTGGCCGCGCTGGCCAAGCACGGCACCGACATCAAGGGCCTGGCCCACATCACCGGCGGCGGCCTTCTGGACAACGTGCCGCGCATCCTGCAAGCCGGCCTGTCGGCCAAGCTGCATCGCGACGGCTGGGAAATGCCCAAGCTGTTCCAGTGGCTGCAAGAGCAGGGCGGCGTGGAAGACACGGAAATGCACCGCGTCTTCAACTGCGGCATCGGCATGGTGCTGGTGGTGGATGCGGCCCAGGCCGACGCCATCGCCGCGACCTTGCGCGAGCAAGGTGAAACGGTCAACAAGATCGGCGAAATCGTCGCGCAGACCGAAGGCATGGCGCAAACCTTCGTGGTGTAAGCCCGGCTGGTTTCGCTTGGCGTGCTTGAGTATGAAAAACCCGCCGTTGGCGGGTTTTTTCATGGGCGGGCCCGAAGCAGCTCGCGCTGTCGTCGGCGTTTCGCCGCGTTGCGCCACGTTTTGCCACGCGCGAGGCGCGACTTGGGCAAGCGTCATTCTGCTACAAGTGCTTGCCCGCCAGCGCCAGCGCCACGGCGTCGATGGTTTGCGCCACCGCGTCGCTGGCCAGGCAGTCGACGATGACGCGGTCGGGCTGGGCGCGCAGCCAGGTGATCTGGCGCTTGGCCAGTTGGCGCGTGGCGGCAATGCCCTGTTCCCGCGCGGTGGGCAGGTCGACCTCGCCGTCCAGATGCGCCCACATCTGCCGATAGCCCACGCAGCGCACGGACGGCAGGCCCGGATGCAGATCGGCCCGGGCGCGCAGCGCGCGCACTTCGTCCAGCAGGCCGTTGGCCAGCATGGCGTCAAAGCGCTGTTCGATGCGCGCGTGCAACGCGGCGCGCTCCGACGGTTCAAGGCTGATGGTCAGGTAGTGGTTGGCGTCGTCGTCGGGCTTTTGCTGGCCGCGCGACAGCAATGCGGACATCGGCTGACCCGCCAACTGGCAGATTTCCAGCGCGCGCTGGATGCGCTGGCTGTCGTTGGGCGCCAGGCGCGCCGCCGTGATGGGATCTTGCCGCGCCAGTTCGGCATGCAGCGCGGGCCAGCCCTGGATGGCGGCGCGCGCTTCGATTTCGGCGCGCAAGGCGGGGTCCGCCTGAGGCAGGTCGTCCAGCCCATCGCGCAGGGCCTTGTAGTACATCATCGTGCCGCCGGCCAGCAGCGGAATGCGCCCGCGCGCACGGATCTCGTCGATCAATCGCAGCGCATCGGCGCGAAACTCGGCGGCCGAATACGACTGCGCGGGGTCCAGGATGTCCAGCAGGTGCTGCGGTACGCGGGCCTGTTCCTCGGGCGAGGGCTTGGCGGTGCCGATATCCATGCCTCGGTAGATGGTGGCCGAATCGACGTTGACGATTTCCATCGGCCAGCGCTCGGCCAGGGCCAGGGTGGACGCGCTTTTGCCGGCGGCCGTGGGGCCGGCCAGGCAAATCACCAGCGGGGTATCGGGGGGCAGGGAAGAGGGCAAACTTATTGTCCGCGCAGAAAGAGCTTGTCCAGGTCGGACACCGACCATTGCACCCAGGTCGGGCGGCCATGGTTGCACTGGTCGGCGCGTTCGGTGGCTTCCATCTGGCGCAGCAGCCCGTTCATTTCTTCGATGGTCAACCTGCGGTTGGCGCGCACCGATCCGTGGCACGCCATGGTGGACAGCAGTTCGTTGCGTTGTTCGGTAAACAGGCGCGATACGCCCACGGCACCAAGGTCACGCAACACCGCGCGCGCCAGCGTTTCGATATCGCCACGCGCCAGGATGGCGGGCACCGAGCGCACGGCGATGGACGTGGGGCCGGAAGGGCGCATCTCGAAACCCAGCTCGCTGAGCTGCTCTTCAAATTCCTCGATCAGCGCCACGTCTTTTTCCTGGGCGTGGAACACCACCGGCACCAGCAGGTCCTGGCGCGGCAGGCTGCGCGCGTCCAACGCCTGCTTGAGCTGTTCGTAGACGACGCGCTCGTGCGCGGCGTGCATGTCCACCAGCACCATGCCCCGGCGGTTCTGCGCCAGGATGTAGATGCCGTGCAGTTGCGCCAGCGCCATGCCCAGCGGATGTTCCTCGTCCATGGGCAAGGAGGGCGCGGGCCGGGGCTCGCTGACCGGCGTGACCTGGGCGGCGGTATCGTCGTTCAGGGGGCGATACAGGGATTGCCAGTCGGCGGCGGGGATGCCGGCGGGCTCGCTATGCAGGCGGAACGGCACCTGGGTGTGAGCGCGTTGCGGCGCGGGCGACGGACGCAGGCCGTAGGCGGCGTTCTGGCCGGTGTAGCCGGGGCGAAGGGCGTTCGGCGCGGTACCGGAGGCACCGTGGCCGTCCTGAGTGCGTGCGTGGGCGGAGGCGGCGTCCGCGACGGCAGTGTGACCGGCATTGGCACCGGCGCCGGCGCCGAAGCCCGACCCAGAAGCCAAGCTCGATCCGGAACCCGATCCGGAAACTGAACCGGCCCCCAAGCCTGAACCAGAACCCAAGCCCGAACCGGCCGCCAAGCCAGAGCCGGCCGCCAAGCCAGAGCCGGCCCCCAAGCCAGAACCCGAACCCAAGCCAGAACCGGAGCCCCCTGCCGCCGTAGCCGACGCCACGGTCTCAAAGCCGCCGTCTTCCTCCTGCTCTTGCCGCGAAGGCGTGACGGCGGACGAGCCGCCCGTCTGCGCCAGCGTCTGGCCCACGGCGTGCGACACAAAACGGTGCACCGCGCCGCTATCGCGGAAGCGGACTTCGTGTTTGGCCGGGTGTACGTTCACGTCCACGGCGGCCGGGTCTATGTCCAGAAACAGCACGTACGCGGGTTGGCGGTCGCCGTGCAGCACGTCGGCATAGGCGGCGCGCAGCGCGTGGCTGACCGTGCGGTCGCGCACGTAGCGGCCGTTTACGTACAGGTATTGGCGGTCGGCACGGGCGCGGGCGGCGGTCGGGCGGGTGATCATGCCCGCCAAGCTGACGGTGCCGACCGAGTGCGACAACAGCAGCCCGTGCTCGGCGAATTCCGCGCCCAGCACGTCGCGGATGCGCTGGGGCGGCTCGGCCGGCAACCATTGCCGCTGCGCGCGATCATGGTGAAACAGGCGGAACGCAATCTGCGGATGCGCCAGCGCGATGCGTTCCATCGCGTCAACGCAATGGCCGAATTCGGTAGCCTCGGACCGCAGGAATTTGCGCCGCGCCGGCACGGCGTCGAACAGCTGGCGCACGTCCACGGTGGTGCCGGGTGGGCCGGAAGCGGGGCTGACCTGCATGCTGCCCGCATCGATCTGCCAGGCATGCTCGCCGTCGCGGGTGCGCGAAATGATGGTCACCTGGGCCACCGAGGCAATCGACGCCAGGGCCTCGCCCCGAAACCCCATCGACGCCACCGATTCCAGTTCGTTCAGCGAGCGGATCTTGCTGGTGGCGTGACGCGCCAGCGCCAGCGGCAGCTCGTCGGGCGGAATGCCGCCGCCGTCGTCCGTGACGGCAATACGGCGGATGCCGCCGCCTTCCAGGCGCACTTCAATGGCGCGGCCGCCCGCATCGATGGCGTTCTCAAGAATTTCCTTGAGCACGGAGGCGGGCCGCTCGATGACTTCGCCAGCGGCAATCTGGCTGATCAACAGGTCGGGAAGCGCAAGAATGGAACGGCGTTCTGTCATTAGGCTTAAGTCTGATGGTGCTGTGTGGACGATTTTAGCGTCATGGGCCGGTGGGCTATAGTCGCGAAGGTTTAACCTTCCTTCCGACTTCCAGGCCGCTGAATGCTCGAATTTTTCAATATGGTCCTCCACATCGACAAGACGCTGGGCGTCTGGGTCGCGCAATATGGCGTGTGGGTGTACCTGGTGCTGTTCCTGATCGTATTCGCCGAGACCGGCTTGGTCGTGTTGCCGTTCCTGCCCGGCGATTCCCTGCTGTTCATCGCGGGCGCATTCGGCGCCACGGGGCATATCGACCCGGTGTTGATGGCCGTGCTGCTGATCGTGGCCGCCATTTCCGGAAACACGCTGAACTACATGATAGGGCGCTACATCGGCCCGCGTGTGTTCTCCATGAACTTGCGCTTTCTGGACCGGGGCGCGCTGATGCGCACGCACGCGTTCTATGAAAAGCACGGCGGCAAGACGATCGTCATGTCGCGCTTCATTCCCGTTGTGCGCACGTTCGCGCCCTTCGTGGCGGGCGTGGCCGATATGTCGATGTCGCGCTTCCAGATGTTCAACATCCTGGGCGCCCTGTTCTGGGTGATCAGCCTGGTGGCGGCCGGTTATTTCTTCGGCAACATCCCGCTGGTGCGCGAACACCTGAACACCATCGTCCTGCTGGGCCTGGCCGCCGCCATCGTGCCCGTGGTGGGCGCGGGCGTGTTCAAGCTCATCAAGTCACGCCGGGCGTAACAGCCCAAGGGCCACCCCGCGCAACGCTGCGCGGGGTCGAAAAAAGGGCGATGCGCCATCAAGCGCATCGCCCTTTTTTTATCCCGACCGTTGTCGCGGTTGTTGGGGGTTACGCCGGCGGGTTCAGCTGACGTCGCCCAGACGCGCCAGCGGCGGGTTGGCCGTGAAGTAGCGTTGAATGCCGGTCATCATGGCTTGCGCCAGTTTGTCCTGGTGCGAATTGCTGCGCAACAGGGCTTCTTCCTGCGGGTTGCTGATGAAGGCGGTTTCGACCAGTACCGAAGGGATGTCCGGCGCTTTCAGCACGGCAAAGCCGGCCTGCTCGACGCTGTTCTTGTGCAGGCGGTTGATCTTCTTGATTTCGTCCAGGAAGGCGTTGCCCACCTTGAGCGAATCGTTGATCTGCGCGGTGGTGGACAAGTCCAGCAGCACCTTGGCCACCTGACGGTCGTGGCTGCCCAGGTTGACGCCGCCGATCAAGTCGGCCGCGTTTTCCTTGTCGGCCATCCAGCGCGCCTGCGCGCTGGACGCGCCACGTTGCGACAGCGCGAACACCGACGAGCCGTTGGCCGACGGCTTGACCCAGGCATCGGCGTGGATCGAGATGAACAGGTCGGCATGCACGCGGCGGGCCTTTTGCACGCGGACATGCAGCGGCACGAAATAATCGTCGTCGCGGGTCAGGTAGGCGCGCATGTAGGGCTGGCTGTCGATCAGCGCTTTCAGGCGCCGGGCGATGCGCAGCACCACGTCTTTTTCGCGCAGGCCGCTGCTGCCGATGGCGCCGGGGTCCTCGCCGCCGTGGCCGGGATCAAGCGCGATGGTCAGCATGCGCTGCTTGCCACGGCCGGCGGTGGCCGGGGGCGACTTGGGCGCGGTGGGCAGGGGCGGGGCCGGCTGCTGGCCGCGCACGCGCGGCGGCTCGGGCGGATCGGCCCGCGTAACCGGGTTGCGCTGGATGTCTTCCAGGATGCGCGCCAGGGGGTCGTCGACGTCGGGGCCGCTTTTGTTCAGGATCGCCACCAGCGGGTCCTGGGCGATCTTCGGGTACAGGTCCAGCACCAGGCGGTACTGGTAGTCGGCCACGGGCTTGAGCGTGAACACCTGCGGCGCCACGGGCTGCTTCAGGTCGAACACCAGGCGCACCACGTTCGGGCGGTTCTGCGCCACGCGCAGGCTTTGGATATAGGGGTCGTCGGGGCGGACCTTGGAGACGAGGTCGTTCAAGGCCGCGCTAAGGGTCAGTCCCTCGATATCGACGACCAGCCGATGGGGATTTTCAAGCGTGAATTGTTCCGCCTTCAGCTCGCTATCGAGCTCCAGCGTGACCCGGGTGTATTCGTCGGCCGGCCAGGTACGTACGGCCAGGATCGTTGCCGCCTGCGCCAGACGCGGCAGGACCGGCAAGACGAGCAGAGTGGCGGCGACGCTGATCAGGCGTCGTCGGGTGGCGCCTGCCGAGGGAAGGGCGCCGTCTTTGGCGGGGGGACAATCGCGTTCAACCATGTTTGTCCTCGTGCGGTGTACGCGGTCAGGGTGGCGTCGCGGCCCTCATCGGCATAAGCCAGGGAAATCAGCAAGTCGGGCGGGGGCAAAAGGCCCTCGGCCCGCTCCGGCCATTCGATCAAAACCACCGCGTCTTCACGCAGTAAATCCCGAAATCCTGCGTCCAACCATTCGCGCGAATCACTAAATCTATAAAAATCAAGATGATAGAAGTATAAGTTAGAAACTTTATAGGATTCAAGCAGCGCGTAGCTGGGACTTTTGATTCGGCCGGTGATGCCGCATTCGCGCAACAGGGCGCGGGTGAAGGCCGTTTTGCCTGCGCCAAGGTCGCCTTGCAGGTGTATGCAGGCGCCGGCGGGCTTGGTCTGTCCCCCGGAAACCAACGGGGCAAGCTGCCGCGCCAGCGATTCCGTGGCGGCTTCGTCGGGCAGGTGCAAGGTCAGGCTGCAAAGAGGGGCGGACATGGCGCGGGGCGAGTGGTAAAAAACGGTGGAGGGATTTCGGATTTCCGCAATTATAGGAATGCGGGTTTCTGCTAATCTATTTAGTGATTTTCATTCTCAATAAGTCGCTTGCGGCCGACGCCGCGCTTTGCGACTGTCAGCCGCCACGGAGTTGTACGCGCCATGAAGACCCGCATCGAAAAAGACACGTTTGGGCCGATCGAAGTCCCCGAGGATCACCTCTGGGGCGCCCAAACGCAACGTTCGCTGCATTTTTTCGCGATTTCCACGGAAAAGATGCCTGTCCCGCTGGTCAACGCCATGGCGCGCCTGAAGCGGGCGGCCGCCAAGGTCAATGCCGAGCTTGGTGAGCTGGACCCGAAGATCGCCGACGGCATCATTCGCGCGGCCGACGAAGTCATCGCCAGCAAGTGGCCCAACGAATTTCCGCTGTCGGTCTGGCAGACGGGGTCGGGCACGCAAAGCAACATGAACATGAATGAAGTGCTGGCCAATCGCGCGTCGGAACTGCTGGGCGGCGTGCGCGGCGAAGAGCGCAAGGTGCACCCGAACGACCATGTCAACCGCGGCCAGTCGTCCAACGATACGTTCCCGACCGCCATGCACGTGGCCGCCGCCGTCGAAGTCGAACATCACCTGCTGCCCTCGCTGAAGCAGTTGCGCGCCACGCTGGCCGAGAAAAGCGCCGCCTTCTACGACATCGTCAAGATCGGCCGCACGCATTTGCAGGACGCCACGCCCTTGACGCTGGGCCAGGAACTGTCCGGCTATGTGGCGCAGCTGGATCTGGCTGAACAGCAGATCCGCGCCACGCTGCCCGGCCTGCATCAGTTGGCCATTGGCGGCACGGCGGTGGGCACGGGCCTGAACGCGCATCCCGAATTCAGCGCCAAGGTGTCGGCCGATCTGGCGCATGCCACCGGCACGGCCTTTGTGTCGGCGCCCAACAAATTCCAGGCACTGGCCTCGCACGAGGCCTTGCTGTTCGCGCACGGCGCGTTGAAGTCGCTGGCGGCCGGGCTGATGAAGATTGCCAACGACGTGCGCTGGCTGTCCAGCGGCCCGCGTTCGGGCCTGGGCGAAATCAGCATTCCGGAAAATGAGCCGGGCAGCTCGATCATGCCGGGCAAGGTCAACCCCACGCAGTGCGAAGCCGTCACCATGCTGGCCGCGCAGGTCTTGGGCAACGACGTCGCCATCAATATTGGCGGCGCCAGCGGCAACTTCGAACTGAACGTGTTCAAGCCGCTGGTGATCCACAACTTCCTGCAATCGGTGCGCCTGCTGACGGACGGCATGGCCAGCTTCAACGCGCATTGCGCGGCCGGCATCGAACCCAACCACGAGCGCATCGCTGAACTGGTCGACCGGTCACTGATGCTGGTGACGGCGCTGAACCCGCACATCGGCTACGACAAGGCCGCGCAGATTGCCAAGAAGGCGCACAAGGAAGGCTTGTCGCTGAAGGAGTCGGCGCTGGCGCTGGGTTACGTGACCGAAGCGCAGTTCGCCGAATGGGTGGTGCCCGGGTCCATGACCAACGCGCACAAGTCGTAAACGTCTGGGGACAGGGCTCAAGCCCAAGCCCAGCCCAAGCCCAACAAGGCTGCCGACCCGGCAGCCTTTTTTTCGTCGGATCAGGGCTGCCCGGCCAGCAGCAGCCACATCGGTATCGTCACCGCGGAAAACAGCGTGCCCAGCGATATCAGCACCGCCACCATGCGCCCGTCGCCGCCCATGCGCATCGCCAGTACATAAGCGGCCGAGGCCGTCGGCAGGGCCGCGAACAGCAGCAGCATGCGCGCTTCCAGCGGCGGCAGGCCCAGCAGCATCGCCACGCCCAGCGCCACGGCGGGCAGGGCGACCAGTTTCACGGCCAGCATCCAGGCGATCAACGTGCCGTAACCCTTGCCGCCTTCCCAGGCCAGGCTGGCGCCTACGCAAATAATCCCCAGCGCCAGCGCCGCCGCGCCCAGCCGCCCCAGCACCGTGTCGACGGGGCTGGGCAGGTGCAGGCCCGCCAGGTTGCAGGCAAGCCCAACCAGCGTGGACACGACCAGGGGGTTGCGCGCCAGCTCGCGCAGCAGATTGCCGCCGTTGTGGCGCGCCAGGCCATAGACCGCGGCCACATTGGCCATGGGCACGGCAAAGCCGACGATCAGCGCCATCACCGTCTGGCCCTGCGTGCCGGCAAGGCTTGCCGACAGCGCCAGGCCGATATACGTGTTGAAGCGGTACCCGCACTGGGCCGACGACGCCAGCCCCACCGACGACGGCCGCAACACCCAGCCGGCCAGCCACGCCATCGCCACGCCGGCCACCACCACCGCCGCCGTGGCCTGTAGCAACATGGCCGCGTTGCCCGCGGTGATGGGCGTGCGCAGAATGGATTGGAACAGCAGCGCGGGGAACAGGACGAAGTAGACGAGACGCTCGGTGCCCGCAAAAAACTCGCGCGAAAAACCCAGCTTGTGACGCAGCGCCCAACCGAGCGCGACCAGCATGAAATCAGGGAAAACCAGGAAGGCGACCGACATGAGGAAAGGGTGTTTTAACAGCGCGTTGACCGGGGATCGGCACGCTATGCGGGTGTAAGCATTTGCTGCTATTCTCCGTCATTCTGGCGGGCGCGTCTGCCACAAGCACCTTATAAAAGCAGCGCCACACACGCTGCACAGAAGCAATGCGCTCCCACCGTTATCTGCTGGCCCGTCCACAGGCGGAGACCATCTCAAAACGGTCCGTTTACATACGGGCTCGCACTCTTGGAGGAAACACACCTATGAATAAAGTTCGCTCCCTGGCCGTTGCTATCGCTTTGGCTACCGGCGCCGCCGGCACGCTTGGCGCCTCCGTCGCGCATGCCGCCGACAAGTACCCCAGCAAGCCTATCCGCGTGATCGTTCCGTTCGCGCCCGGCGGTTCCACCGACATCATCGCGCGCCTCGTGACGCAACGCATGAGCCAGGAACTTGGCCAGCCGATGGTCGTGGAAAACAAGGGTGGCGCGGGTGGCGCCATCGGTGCCTCTGAAGCCGCGCGCGCCGATGCCGACGGCTACACGCTGTCGATCGCCACGGTCTCGACCATGGCCGTCAACCCGGCCTGCCGTCCGAAGGACCTGCCGTACGACCCGATCAAGGACTTCCAGCCGGTTACCAACTTCGCCAACACGGCGAACGTGGTTGCCGTGAATCCGAAGTTCCCCGCCAAGGACTTCAAGGGCTTCATCGAAGAACTGAAGAAGAACCCCGGCAAGTACTCGTATGGCAGCTCGGGCACGTGCGGCGTGCTGCACTTGATGGGCGAATCGTTCAAGATGGCCACGGGCACCGACATCGTGCACGTGCCGTACAAGGGTTCGGGCCCGGCCGTGGCCGACGCCGTCGGCGGCCAGATCGAAATCCTGTTCGACAACCTGCCGTCCTCGATGCCGCAGATCCAGGCGGGCAAGCTGAACGCCATGGCCATCGCCTGGCCCGAGCAGATTCCCGCCGTCAAGGGCGTGCCCACGTTCAAGGAAGCCGGCTTCCCGGTGCTGAACCAGCCGGTCTGGTACGGCCTGCTGGCCCCGAAGGGCACGCCGATGGAGGTCGTGAACAAGCTGCGTGACGCTGCCGTCGTGGCCTTGAAGGACCCGAAGGTCATCAAGGCGCTGGACGACCAGGGCTCGGCGCCGTCGGGCAACACGCCTGAAGAGTTCGCCAAGGAAATCAAAGAGCAGTTCGATTGGGCTCAAGACGTGGTGAAGAAGCAGAACATCAAGCTGGATTGATGCGGCTTGGGGCTGGCTGCCTAGCCGGTTCCTGATGCTGAAATGAGACGGGCGCCCTGACAGGCGCCCGTTTTTTTTGCCGTGCAGTGATGCCGGCACGACGGAGACACGACGGCGACACGACGGCGACACGACGGCGACACGACGGCGACACGACGGCGACACGACGGCGGCCGAATGCGCGCGCGGCCAGTCTTGCAACGTCGGCCCAGCTGCTTCAGCTACTCCATTTACCCGGACTACCCCGCCACATCCAAGGACGCCACGCGGGCGGCGCAGGCCGCGCGCAGCCGCTCGATCAGGTCAGCATGCAGCGCCGACAAAGGGTCCTGGTTGCGCACCATGATGCTGATCGGCACGCGCAGCGCGGGCTCCAGGCGGCGCAGGCTCATGCCGGGACGCAACATGGCCTGCGCGGTGATGGCGTCGACAATGGCGTCGCCGCAACCCGCGTCCACCAGCGCGCAGGCCACGTAATGCGTTTGCACCTGGATGGAGACCTGCGGCGCCAGCCCCTGTGCGTCCAGCGCCATTTGCAGCAACGCGCCGGACGCATCGCCCGCATCCAGCACGATCAGCGTTTCACCGGTGGGATCGGCCAGTTCGGCCAGGCGCATGGGCCCCGTGGCCGGCCGACGGCTCAGGTGCACAAGCTCGGTGTGGCCCAGGCCGGTGCGCGTCAGGCCGGGATAGTCGTTGGTGTCGAAGGTAATGGCCAGGTCCAGCTCGCGCGTGAGCAGGCCTTGCACGAGTTCCGCACTGTGATGCGTGTGGATGTCGAACGTGATGCCGGGCTGCGCGTCGCGGCTGTCGCGCACCACGCCGGGCAGCAGGCCCAGACCCAGCGCGGGGGCGCAGCCCAGGCGCAAATGCCCATGCGGCCGGTCGCGCAGGTTGGCGACCAGCCGGCGCACGCTGTTCAGGTCCTGGTTCAGCCGCGCGACCTCGGGCGTCAGGATCTCGGCTTCTCGGGTGGCCACCAGCCGGCCTTTGACACGATCAAACAGCTTGAAGCCCAGCTGCGCCTCGGCGTGCGCCAGCAGCTTGCTGGCGGCCGGCTGCGAGATATGCAGCGCGGCGGCCGCCTCGGTCAGGGAACCGGTACGACGGATCGCTTCGAAGATTTCGATGTGGCGCAGGCGCATGGCAGGACAGGATAGGGGACCGGAACCGCGATTCTAAGCGGTTGACGGCGCGCGACCCGCTGGCCGATCATCATGGACGCCTGCCGGACACCCGGCGCCACCCTGGAGCTCACCATGCGCGCTTGCCGCCACGCCGCCGCCATCTTGCTTGCCGCCACCCTGACGGCCAGCATGGCCCCCGTCCCGGCCGCTTGGGCCCGCACGCCGGCCACCGAAGACATCAACCCCGAAGCCGCCAGCGGCGCCAAGGCGCGCGAACTGGTTCGCGCCAAGCATTACATGATGGTGTCGGCCAACCCGCTGGCTACCGAGGCGGGCGAGGCCATGCTGCGCAAGGGTGGCTCGGTGATCGACGCCGCCATCGCGACGCAGCTGGTGCTGAACTTGGTCGAGCCCCAATCGTCCGGTATCGGCGGCGGCGCCTTCATCGTGTGGTATTCGGCCAAGTCCGGGCGCATCCAGACCATCGACAGCCGCGAAACCGCGCCCGCCGCCGCGCGCCCCGACCGTTTCCTGGACGCCGACGGCAAGCCGCTGCCGTTTGCGCAGGCCGTCAACAACGGCATGTCGGTGGGGGTGCCAGGCTTGTTGCGCGGCCTGGAACTGGCCCACAAAGAAGCGGGCGTGCTGCCCTGGGCCGACCTGTTCCAGCCCGCCATCGACCTGGCTGAACAGGGCTTTGCCGTGTCGCCCCGCCTGCACACGCTGCTGGCCGGCAACAAGGCGCTGCCCACGCAGGCCGCCGCCGCGGCGTATTTCTACGCGCCCGACGGCGCGCCGTGGCCGGTAGGCCATGTGCTGAAAAATCCCGAATTCGCGCGCACGCTGCGCGCCGTGGCCAAGCAGGGCGCCGATGCGTTCTACCAGGGTGACATCGCGCGCGACATCGTGGCCGCCGTGCACGGCCACGCCAAGCCGGGCGACCTGACGCTGGCGGACCTGGCCAACTACCGCGCCAAGACGCGCGACCCGGTGTGCGGGCCGTATCGCGGCTACCAGTTGTGCGGCATGGCGCCGCCCAGCAGCGGCGGCATCGCGGTGTTGCAGATGTTGGGCGAGCTGGAACAGTATCCGCTCGCCACCTACGCGCCCGGTTCCGTGCAGGCCGTGCATTATTTTTCCGAGGCGGGCCGGCTGGCCTTTGCCGACCGCGACTTCTACGTGGCCGATCCGGACTTCGTCAACGTGCCGGTGCGCGCGCTGCTGGACCCGGCCTATCTGCGCACGCGCGGGGCGTTGATTCAGCCCGACCGCAGCATGAAGGTGGCCCTGCCCGGCGACCCCGAAGGCAAGCTGCTGACCCTGGGCCGCGACAACGCGCTGGAAGTGCCGTCCACCAGCCACCTGGTCGCGGTGGACGCCAAGGGCAACGCGCTGTCCATGACGACCACCATCGAAAGCGAGTTCGGCAGCAAGATCTTCGTGCGCGGTTTTTTGCTGAACAACGAAATGACGGATTTTTCTTCGTCGTTCAAGGACCCCGAAGGCCGGCTCGTGGCCAACCGCGTCGAAGCGGGCAAACGGCCGCGCAGCTCGATGGCGCCCATGATCGTGCTGCGTGACGGCAAGCCCTTCATGCTGGTGGGATCGCCCGGCGGCAGCGCCATCATCAACTATGTGGCCAAGACCATCGTGGGCGTGCTGGATTGGGGGCTGGACATGCAGGCTGCCATCGCGCTGCCCAACATGGGTAGCCGCAACAAGGAAACCGAACTGGAAAAGGGGACCGCGCTGGAGGCGCTGGCGCCCGCGTTGGAAGCCATGGGGCATCCGGTGCGCATCACGGAATTTCCCAGCGGGATACACGGCATCGTGATCGATGCGCAGGGCTTGCAAGGGGGCGCGGACCCGCGCCGCGAAGGGCTGGCCAAGGGCGGTTGAAACCGCGCAAGGCGGGAGCAAGGCGGGGCGCGATGCGCACCCGCCCATTTCGGGCAAGGCCCATGCCTTGCCGCCCCGCCAGATCGACGCTGTGACGTCCGATCAAGCGGTCCCGCGACCCCGCAATGCCGCCTCAATCCAGCGAGGCCGGGTCGATCTCCATGCGCGCTTCCTTGCGGTGCGCCACGTACGTCACGCCCCACATCACCACGCCCAGCAGCAGCAACCAGCCCGCCACCTGATATTGGATGACGTCGCGCCCGGTCAGCGGGGTCACCATGAACAAGCACGCCGCCGCGCCCAGCCACGGCACGATGCGATTGATCGTGAAGTGCTGATGCTGGACCTTGTCGCGGCGCAGGACCAGCACCGCCACGTTGACGAAGGCGAACACACCCAGCAACAGCAGCGCCGTGGTGCCGCCCAACGCGCGGATGGCTTCGGAGTCGGCCAGCGACACCAGGATGATCAGGCCGAAGGCCAGCACGGTCGTGAACAGAATGGCCGTCCACGGCGTCTGGTTCTTGCGATGCACGTGCGCCAGAAAGGCCGGCAGCACGCCCTGGCGCGACATGCCGTACAGGAGGCGGCTGGCCATCATCATGTTGATCAGCGCCGAATTCGCCACGGCAAACATCGAGATGATTGGCATGATGTATTCCACCGGCAGGCCCGGGGCGGCGCGCTTGACCACCAGCACCAGCGGCGTCGAGCTCTTGGCCAGTTCGCCCACCGGCACCAGCGCCACCGCGCAGATCGACACCAGCACGTAGATCACGGCCGTAATGCCCAGCCCCGTCAACATCACCTTGGGAAAAATGCGGCTGGGCTCGTGCGTTTCCTCGGCCATGTTGACCGAGTCCTCGAACCCGACCATCGCGAAGAACGCCAGCGCGGTAGCCGACGTGACGGCCAGGAACACGCTTTTATCCTCGGGCGTGTCGAACGCCACCACGCGCGAGAAATCCGCTTGCCCGCCGGCGATGGCATAAAAGCCCAGCAGGATCACCATCAGCAGGCCCGACAGCTCGATCAGCGTCAGCACCACGTTTGCCTTCACGCTTTCGGCCGCGCCGCGCAGGTTCACCAGCATCACCAGCAGCATGAAGCCCAGCGCGCCGAACGTGATCCACGTCTTCTCGGCCTTGATGCCGAATGCGGCGAACAGGTTCGCGGCGAATGCCTGGGACGCCGTGGCCGCCGATGTCAGCCCCGAACACATGACGGTGAAGCAGACGATGAAGGTCAAAAAGTGCACGCCGAACGCCTTGTGCACATACAGCGCGGCGCCTGCCGCCTTGGGGTACTTGGTGACCAGTTCCAGGTAGGACAGCGCGGTCAGCAGCGCGATGGCAAACGCCACCAGGAAGGGCAGCCAGGCCGCGCCGCCAACTTCGGCGGCGACCTGGCCGGTCAGTGCATAAACGCCTGTGCCCAGGATGTCGCCAACAATGAACAGCAACAGCAGCTTGGGGCCCATCACGCGCTTGAGCGGCGCGTTTTCCGATTGCGATGGGGCTTTTACATCGGTTGTAGCCATCTTCTTTTTCTCCTCTTTCTTTGACTCGCGGGAGGCGACCCGAAAAGTCTAAGGGGAGGACGTAGCAGCCGTTGCTACAGCGGTGCAACGAAATGTCTTAGTTGTTGGTATTCGTTGATGGCGCCTCTTGCAGCGCGGGCGGCAGCTTGCGCAAGGTGGCGGGCGTGCGCGACAGCTTGATGGGCGAGCCCACCCCCTTGTAGTCGCCCTGTTCCACCACCATGCCGCGATGGCGCGTGTGCGGGTGCGCCAGCGCCTCGTCCACCGTCTGCACCGCCGCGGCGGGCACGCCCGCGCGCAGCAGGCGGTCGGCCAATGGCGCGGCGTGTTGCGGCGCCAGCAGGTCCGACAAGGCGTCGCGCAAGGCCTGGCGGTTTTGCAGGCGATCGGCGTTGGTGGCAAAGCGCGGGTCGGCGGCAAGTGTCGGCGCGTTCAGCACCTGCGCCATCAATGCAAACTGCCGGTTGTTGCCCACGGCCAGGAAGATCGGGCCGCTGGCGGTGGGCAGCGTTTCGTAAGGCGCGATGTTCGGATGCGCGTTGCCACTGCGCTTGGGCACCTTCCCGCTGTAGAAAAAATTGGCGGCGTGCGGATGCAACAGCGA
Organism: Achromobacter sp. LC458; assembly: GCF_001005835.2. Lineage (NCBI taxonomy): Bacteria > Pseudomonadati > Pseudomonadota > Betaproteobacteria > Burkholderiales > Alcaligenaceae > Achromobacter > Achromobacter sp. LC458. Next base: position 3,294 of record NZ_LBHW02000031.1, on the reverse strand, counting down.
CAGCGCGCAGTCGTACAAGGTGATGTCCAGGAACTGGCCCAGGCCGCTGCGATGGCGTTCGTTCAGCGCCAGCAGGATGGCGACGGCGGCGTTCAAGCCAGTCACCATGTCCACCACCGGCAAGCCCACGCGCGTGGCGTCGCCGTCGGCTTCGCCGTTCACGCTCATCAGGCCGCACATGGCTTGCGCGCAGGCGTCGTAGCCCGGCAAGCCGCCCAACGGGCCATCGGCGCCGAACCCGCTGACGCGGCAATGCACCAGCTTGGGAAACGCCTGGCTTAACGTGTCAAACCCCAGGCCCCATTTTTCCAACGTGCCGGGCTTGAAGTTCTCGACCAGCACGTCCGCGTCGGCCAGCAGATGGCGCAGCAGTTCCTGGCCCGCCGGTTGCGACAGGTCCAGCGTCATGCCTTCCTTGTTGCGGTTCACGCCGATGAAGTACGAAGCCGTGTCGCCCAGGAAAGGCGGCCCCCAGCCGCGCGTTTCATCACCGCCCGGCGGCTCGATCTTCAACACGTCGGCGCCGTGGTCGGCCAGGATCTGCGTGCAATACGGGCCGCCCAGCACGCGCGACAGGTCGATGACTTTGCAGCCGGCAAGCGCGCCGGCGTTCGGTAGGGTAGGGGCCATGGGTGGTCTGCTTCAGTCGATGGAAACGTTGGCGCTCTTGATCAGCTCGCGCCACTTGGGGACTTCGGTGGTGATGAACGCGGCCAGGCCTTGCGGCGTCTGGTCTTCTGCGGCAACGATGCCTTGCGAACGCAGCGTCTGTTCGATGGCCGGGTCCGATAGCGCCGTCTTGAACGCGCGGTTCAAGGTATCGACCACATCGGCCGGCGTGCCCTTGGGCGCCACGATGCCGAAGAAGACGCTGACGTCGTAGCCCGTCAGCCCTTGCTCGGACAAGGTGGGCAGGTCGGGCAATGCGTCAGAGCGTTGCGCGCTGGCCAGGCCGATGGCGCGCAGCTTGCCGGCCTTGATGTAAGGCAGCGCGGTCAGGATGTCGGTGAATGACATCGATACCTGCCCGCCCAGCAGATCGTTCAGCGCCGGGCCCGTGCCCTTGTACGGGATGTGCATGATCTTGGTGCCGGCCATCTGGTTGAACAGAATGCCGGCCAGATGCGATGACGCGCCGTTGCCCGACGAGGCGTAGCTGAGCTTGTCCGGATTCTGCTTGGCGTACGCGATGAGCTCTTTGGCGTTGTTGACCGGCACCGACGGGTTCACGACCAGGATGTTGGGCAGGTGGCCCAGGCGGATGATCGGCGCGAAGCTGGTTTCGGGGTTGTAGCCCTGCTTCTTGTAAAGGCTGACGTTGATGGCCAGCGGGCCGGACGTGCCGAACAGGATCGTGTAGCCGTCGGGCTTGGCCGACGCCACGTATTCCGAGCCGATGTTGCCGCCCGCGCCGCTGCGGTTTTCGACGATGACGTTCTGCTTGAGCGGTTCACGCAGCTTTTCGGCCAGGCGGCGCGCCATGGCGTCGGTGGGTCCGCCCGGCGGGAACGGCACGATCAACGTGATGGGTTTGGCGCTGGGGTAAGCATCGGCCGCCAGCGCGGGCGCGGCGGGCGCCACGGTGGTGGCCACGGCCAGCAGCAAGGGGGCAAATAGGCGTTTCATGGTGGTGTCTCCTGTGAGGGGGGCGCGCCGGCTGTGCCGCCGGCGTCGCGGATTACAGCGCGTACTGCAAGATGGCCTGGCAGGCGGCGCTTTCGTTGGGGGGAATGGCGTAGGGGTCGCGCGGCGCCAGGCGGTGCAACAGCACCTGGTCGGCCAGTTGCGCACGGCTTTGCATGCCCGCGTCCGTGGCTTCCCAGCGCAAGGCGGCCATGGACACGGCGTGGTAAAGCAGGGACGCCGCCTGGCGGGCCAGTTCGGCGTGGTCGCCCATCGCGGCGTGCTCGGCCAGCGCAAAGGTCTTGGCCAGCGCGTCGGCCTGCAACGCGGCCAGCGCGGGCGGGCAGGGCGCGCCGTCTGCCAGCAGCTGGTCGATATGGGCGCGCAGCGCGGGCAGCGAATTTTCTTTCTTGATGGCGCGCAGCACGTCCAGCGCGACGATGTTGCTGGTGCCTTCCCAGATGGATCCCAGATGCGCGTCGCGCACCAGGCGCGGCTCCGTCCATTCTTCGATATAGCCGCAGCCGCCGCGCACTTCCATCGCGTCGCCCGTCACCTTGCGCGCGTCGCGGCAGGCGCGGAACTTGATCAGCGGGGTCAGGATGCGCGCCAGCGCCGGGTCGGCGGTGCCCTGGTCGGCGTCGGCCAGCGCGCGCGCCGTCTGGAACATGACGCTGCGCGCCTGCTCGGCCCAGACCGTCATCTTGACCAGCTGGCGTTGCATCAGCGGCATGTCGATCAGGCGCTTGCCGAAGGCGCGGCGCTGCTGCGATACGAAGATCGCTTCGGTCACCGCGCGGCGCATCAGCCCGGCCGCGCGCATGCCGTTGGACAAGCGCGAGTTATTGATCATGTCGGCCATGTGCTTGAAGCCCCGGCCGCGCTCGCCCACCAGCCAGGCCACGGCGCCTTCCAGCCGGATTTCGCCGCTGGCCATGGACCGCGTACCCAGCTTGTCTTTCAGACGCAGGATGCGGTAGTGGTTGTGGCTGCCGTCGGCCAGGTCGCGCGGCAACAGGAACAGCGAGACGCCTTTCAGGCCGGGCGCGGTTTCGCTGCGCGCCAGCACCATCGCAAAACCCGCGTCGGGGTTTGAGCAGAACCACTTGTCGCCATGGATGCGCCAGCTGCCGTCCGCTTGCAGGTCGGCGGTGACTTCGGTGGCGCTGACGTCCGAGCCCGCGCCTTGTTCCGTCATGAACATGGCGCCTTGGCGCAACGCGTCGAAATCCTGCGTGGTCACTTGCGGCAGCACGCGTTCCACCAGCGCCGGGTCGCCGAACTTGCGCAGCGTGCGCGCCAGCGAATCGGTCATGCTGACCGGGCAGCACAGGCCGAATTCCGCTTGCACGAACAAATGGCTCAACGCGTACTTGGCGGCGGCCGGCATGGGTTCGGGCCAGCCCAGCACGCCGCCGCGATGCGACAGCGCGGCCAAGCCGAATTCGCTGTACGCCAGCCGTTCCAGTTCCACATAGGCGGGGTGCTTGTCCACCCGCGATTCGTCGGCCCCGGCCCGGCTGCGCACCGACAGCGTGGGCGGATGCTTGTCCGCCGTGGCGGCCAGTTCGTCCATCACGCCTCCGGCCAGGCCGCCCAGGCGTTCCAGGTGGGGCAGCAGGTGGGCGTGCAGGGGGGCGGGCAGGTAGCGCCGGCTGAGCGCGGCGGCGT
>NZ_LBHW02000030.1:0-76663 GCF_001005835.2 Achromobacter sp. LC458 | reverse complement strand
CGCATCGTCGTACTTCGTTCTGCGGGCAACGCACGCCTGCCGCCACTGCCGGCACGCCACCCCGGTTTACGCGCTGGCGTTGCCGCCGGGGCACGAAAGTACAGAGGCCGAGATCGAGTTGGACGACGATGGCGAGAGCCGGGGCCTGGACCCGGGCGCGTTTCACGATTGGCTGTTCAGCCCGCCAACCTGGCAACGCGTACCCGGCCCGGCGCTGATCTCGCAAGTGGGAATATTGGCGGCGGACGTGGCGGCGCACTTGCTCCAGGCGGCCCCGGCGCTACGCCCGGACCCGGACGGCCAGGGTCAATGGACCAATTTTTGCGAGCATTGCGGCCACGCGATATGGGAGGGCGATTTGTACCCAACCGTGGGCCAGGCCTTTTGCCCGAAGGACGATGCCGCTGCCACACAGGTCTTGGTACAGACCGTGCACACGCCCTTCGCGGCTTACGCGTCGATGATCTGGTCGGACGGCTATCGCAACCAATGGCCGCTGTTCAAGCGGCTGGGCGTAGCGTGCGGCGAGGCGGATTGAATCAGCGTCGGGCCGCGCAGGTCGGGCCGCGTCAGGTCGGACCGCGTCAGGTCGGACCGCGTCAGGCCGGGCCGCGCAGGCCCGGCGGGCCGGCCGACCTTCAGCGCTCAGGCATCCACGGCCTGCTCGCGTTCCGCCACGTCTTCAAGCTGATGCGTGGCAATTGCCACGATGGCGCTTTCGGTCGCGCGGGCATCGGTGCTCAGGTGCTGGATCAGGTCCAGCGTAGTGGACCGACGCGTCAGCATCAGGCAGGTCACCTCGGCATCGACCACGCGGGTTGCATGCCAGCAGCCCGGCCGCATGCAGATGCCCTGCCCTTGCGGCACAAGAAAGGCGGCCAGCGTCGTCAGGTCGGGGCTGCCGTCGGCATTGCTGCTGGCCACCACCTGGATGATCGTGCCGGTCAGCGGCACGATGGCCTGTTGCGTCAGCAGATGCTTTTCCAGGCTGGCGATGTCGGTCGCGCGGCTTCGGTAATTTACCCACAGCACTTCGGCGTCGCCGCCCGCGCCCGTGTTGAAGACATGTTCCTGCCAGAAGTCCGTGGCGGCGTTCGAGAACAGCGGCACCCCGTTGCCGTCCGGAATCGGCTTGCCCAGCATCCAGCCATAAGGCGTGAACGCTTGCGGCGTCAGGTCATTGACTTCCAACTGCGTGTTGCTTGTCATGCGGAACCCTGTGTTGGCTTGGGCGGCGTGCCGCGTTTGGGAAATTCAGCGGCGTAATCGAAATTGCCGCGCGCGATGGCTTCGATGATCGCGGCGCGCCGGTCGGCGGCGCGTTTCAGGTTGGCGGCCGTGGGCTTGACGCGGATGCGTTCCACGCAATGCCGGCCGTCGTAGTAGAAGCCGATCTCGATGGACGATTCCGACGCGGGCCGGACGCCTTCGAACCCCTGGCTCATCGCCTTTCCCGTGATGGTTGCTGTTGGGCCACATGATAAACGCTACGCGATGACGAAAAAAAGGCGCAGCGCGCCTTCGGTGAAACCAAGCCGCGATGACGCACCGATGCGCCGATGCGCCAGTGCGCCGATGCGCCGGTGCGACATCGCGGCGACCTGCTTAGCTTTCCAGCGGTTTGCGCCAGTCGTCCGACGCTTCGGTGCCGGCAATTTCGTGCGTCCACGTGATCTTGCGGTACGCCATGGCTACCTTGATCAACTGCGTGAAGTCCGATTTGCTGGGGTCTTGCGCGTGCGGCAGCACACTGGTGATGTCCACGATGGTGGCGTCTTCCAGCGCCGTCGTGAAGAAGTGTTCCTGCTTGCCGTCGATGGACGTGCGATACCACTTCACTTCAACTTCGGGCAGCATTTCGCCCGAGGCCAGCGCGTGATACAGCAAGGGCGTGGCCTTGTTCAGCGCGCTGGTGAAGATGAACGGCTTGTGCACGCGCTGGCCCGAAGGCTGGCCGCTTTGCGGGTCGGTCGGGGTGTTGACGCGGTGTTCGATTTCCTGGACCAGGATCTGGTCTTCGTGGCCTTCGACGTACACGTTGCCGACCGAATCCGCGGTGAAGGCGCCTTCGGTGATGTTGCCCTGGGTTTTGCCGGAAATGCTGATATAGGCGGGAGTAGGCATGTCGATTCCTAAGTCGTCGTAGTGGGTGGCCATGGTGGCCGGATGCCTCCCGAAGGAGGCGCTACGTAGGGCTAATGCAACATCCATGCCAAGGCGTGAATTAAAAAACTATTCGCAATGGAATCAAAGACTTGGGATGGATTTACGATAAGTACGACGCGCCGCTTCCCCCTTGTTGCCCGACGTTTCTCGGCTTTTCCGGGGCGATACGGGCCAGAACTGGCTCGCCAGAAAATAAAGGCTTATAGATCAACGCGTTGCAGCGGGTCAGATTTGGCCTGATCGAGCCAGATCTGGCCCAGCTCGGTACCATGGCCGATCAACGCTGTTTTGCACTACCTTGTCTTCCTGCCCCGCCCCGCTACCAAGGACGCCCCACATGACTACCAATTTGTCATCGCATTACGTCTTGCTGGATGCCGCCGGCACCGCGACAACCGTGAACGGCGGCGACGCGTTCTGGTCGCAGTCGCCTGACGAGCTGGACCGTTTCGGCCGTGGCTGGCTGGTGTCGGAATACACCTTCACCAAGGACTGGCCGCAATGGGAGATGCACCCCGAAGCCGACGAGATCGTCCGCCTGATGGCGGGCGCGGCCGAGCTGCATCTGGAATGGCCCACCGGCGTGCATGTGGTAAAGATGCTGGCCGACGATGCCTATGTCATACCGAAGGGCGCCTGGCATACCGTCAAGGTGATGGAACCCTGTCGCATGTTGCACATCACCATGGGCGCGGGCACACAGCACCGGCCGGTCTAGCGCGCAACCCTACAACCGGGAAATCAAGGCCAAGGCGAACCGCCGCCGACACGGCACCGACTTGCGACCGAATGGCCATGGGATTGCCACCCATTAACGCTTCGTTTTCTATCGTTACATTTACCCCTTCATTGCCTGCTACTGCTGGTTACAGTGCTGCCTTCGCATATTTTGGCAAGGCACCCCGACCATGTGGCACGTCCGGCTTGGCTTCCCCTTTTTCGCGGCGCTTGTCCGCGCCTTCGCATGATGCGCGCCGCGATCAAGCCGCTGGCCCTGGCCCTGGCCTTGGCCCTGCCGACACTGCCCGTGACCGCGCGCGCGGAGTCCTGGCTGGACCAGTGCACCACCTCTTACTACGGACAGGGCTCGGACCCGGTCTGCCATCAGCCTTTCAGCGAAGGGCTGGCGGCCGTGCTGACGGGATCGCGCAGCGATGAGGCCGGCGCCTGGGGCTATATCGACAAGCAAGGACGCATGGCCATCGCGCCTGCCTATCGGTACGTCATGCCGTTCCAGAACGGCGTGGCTGCCGCCAGCCAAGGCGAGCTGTGGGGCTATATCGACCCCAAGGGCCAGTGGGTTATCAAGCCGCGCTATACCAACGCCACGGGGTTCAATGCCGAAGGCACCGCGCTGGTTGAAGAAGACGAGCGGGACGTCCTGATCGACCGTCAGGGCAACGTCGTCAAGACCTTTCCGCTGGGCACGCGCACATGGGGTTTCATGCCCGGCCAGAAGCTGGCATCGATAGAAATGCCCACGCCGCCGCGCCTGATCAACACCACGACGGGCGCGGCCGCCGAGCTGCCCGAAGGCGTGATGATGCTGGCCGCGCCGTCGGCCGGTTACCTGCCCGCGCAGGTACGAGGGTCGCGCTATTCCGGGTGGTGGGGCTTGCTGGATGCGCAGGGCCGCTGGGCCGTGACGCCGCAGGTGCTGCGTTCGCGCGAAGCGCCCATGCGCGACGGCGACGTCGTGGCCGTACGCCGCGATGAAAAGTGGACGTTCGTGAACCCGCGCGGTGAAGCCATTTCGTCCGCTGCCTACGAACGCGTGCAATGGCTCGCGCCCGGCGTGTGGCTGGTAGCCACGGAAGACGGCAAGTCGACGTTGCTGGACGGCCGCCTCAAGTCGACGCATGCGTTCACCACGTCGTACATGGGTGTGCAGCAGCGCGATGGCTGGCGCTATCTGTCCGACGCATCGACCACGCTGTTGATCAGCCCGGCCGGAACGATGCAGAAGCTGGCGATACGCGACGGCCGCGTCGACATCGTGCAAGGCCGCGCGTGGGTCTATGGCATGCCGGTCGATGGCGCGCCGCGCGCGGATGGCGCCGGCGACGCCGCAGCGGGCGACGCCGCAAAGGAAGCCGCGCCCGTTGCCGTGGAAGCCTCGGACGGTAACGTCGATATCGCGGCCGAGGCAGTAGCGGTCGATGCGGCGGACAATGCGGCCGCCGCTGCGGCAGGAGCCTCCGACGCGTCCAAGCCCGGCACGGACGCGGTGGCGGCGGTCGGTACCGCGGCGGTCGACACCGCGGCGGTCGGCACCGCGGCGGTCGATACCACCGCAGCCGACACCGCCACCGTCGTCACCGACGTCGCGGAAACCGTCGGCCCGGATCAAGCCGCGGCCGGGGCCGAAGTGGCCGACACCATCAGCTCGGACGACGCCGCCTCGTACTCGGCTACGGTCGCCAGCGCCGATGGGTCGCTGGTGCAGGTCTACGCGGCCGACGGTAAACCTTTGCTGGATTCAGACACTGCCCAGCGCCTGCGCGGCTATGACGTCAGCGAGTTTTCACCTCGCAAGACCGCCCCGCGCACGCCGGGCAACGCGACCATGCCGCTGGCGCTGCTGCGCGCCCTCAACGGCGACCGGCCGCTGGCCATCCTGACCGCCACCGGCAAGATCGTGTCGAACCCGCAATGGGAAAACATCGACACCTATAACGTGACGATGCCGCTGCTGGTGCGCGCCAAGGGCGACAAGATGGGCGCCATCGACGGCCAGGGCAAATGGGCGGTGCCCCCGGAATACAGCGAATTGCGGCCGTTCAACGGCCCCTACACCTGGGCGCGCACGCCCGACATGCTGCGTCGCGATGCCATCCTGATCGATGCGCGGGGCAAACCCACGCGCGTGCCGGACGAGGTGGGCGCGGCAGCCTCCGACCTGGACGGCGATCTGCTGGTCTACCGCGCCGCCGACGATAACCGTGAGCGCCGTTGGGGCCTGTGGAACGTGCGCTTGAACGCGCCCGCCCTGAAGCCCGACTACGAACGCATCGAGGAATTCGACGACGACTGGGTCCGCGTCCAGGACAAGGACCGATGGGGCGTCGTCAACCGGCAGGGCCAGTGGGTCGTGCCGGCCAAGCACGACAGTGCCTACGGCATGGAATATCTGGGCAACGGCGTCATGCTGGTGAGCGAACCCGAAGGCAAGGGCCTGGCCGGCCGTTACGGCGACAGCCCGTACCGCATGGTCAACCTGCGCACCGGCAAGCACAGCGACATCATCTACGGCAAGCCCGACAAGCTGGCCGAGGGCCGCTACATCGGTCAACTGGCCGACGGCAGCGCCGTGCTGTTTGACGCGCAAGGCCGTGCCACCAAGATTTCCGACGGCCGTCCCGAAAGCAAAGAGCAGCACGGTGAATGGCTGATCGTGCGCCAGGACGAACGCGAAGGCGCCATCGACGCGCGCGGCAACCTGCAAGTGCCCGCGCTGTATGGCGAATTCAACCCCTTCTTCGTGCAGCCCGAGGGCCTGGCGCGCGTCAACCAGGGGTCCGGCTATCGCGTCATCGACCAGCAGGGCAAGACCGTGCTGGAAAAGCGCGGCGACGGCTTCCCGCTGGCGTCCATGCGGCGCGTGCTGTTCACCGACGACAGCTCGTCCACCACGGTGTTGACGGACCTGCAAGGCCGCGAAGTGGCGCGCCTGTCCGGCCGCTATCCGGTGGAATACCGCCACGCCAGCGAAGGCGTGGTGCCGTACAGCGAGAACTACGGCAAGTACGGCTTCCTGGACGCGGCGGGCAAGCGCGTCGTGGGCGCGCACTTCAGCGTGCTGGGCCCGTTGAAACACGGCCTGGCACGGGCGCAACGCCTGGACCGCACCGGCAAGCTGTATGGGTTCATCGACCTGAGCGGCCGCTACGCCATCCCGCCCGCCTACAACTGGGCGCAAGACTTCCAGGACGAACGCGCGATGGTGTTTCACGACCACCTGGTCGAATTCATCGACCCACGCGGCAAGACCACCACCACCTTTGGGGTGTTGTGCGACCAGATCGTGATTTTTGACGCGGAAGAAAACCAGAGCTGGCCGCGCGAAGCCCTGACCTGCTCCGATGCCAAGCGCATCGATCCCCCCGCCCTAGACTCCGCCAAAGCAGAATGACCATGACGTCACGCGTGATCCGCACCACCCGTATCGCCTGCGCGCTGGCCGCGCTGGGCGCATCCCTGTCCGCGCAGGCGCAGACGGGCCATGTGTTCTGCGTCGACGAAGCCCGCGCGCGCAACGACGCCGCCGTCGACGACATTTCCAATCACACGCCCTACACCAACGGCTGCATCCGCAATATGGCGGACGGACGCGCTGCCGTGCTGCTGCCGTCGGCGCTGGAACCCATGCGCCGCGTGCCGTCGGACGAGTCCTTGCGCCGCCATGCGTGGGGCTTTCTGGACCAGAACGGCCGGCTGGCGATCCGCCCGATTTTTGAATCCGTGCGCGACTTCCGCCACGGCCTGGCCGCCGTAAAGTGGCAAGGCAAATGGGGCTTCATCAACCCGCAAGGCCGCATGGCCGTGGCGCCGCGCTACGACAGCGTGGGCGACTTTGCCCAAATCGGCCTGGCCGTGGCCACGCTGGACGGCCGGCACCTGTTCATCAACCGCCAAGGCGAACCGGTCGGCGATCCGCTGGACGCCGGCATCGACAGCCTGGAGCTGGCTGATGGCCTGCCCGCGCGCGCGGCCGTGGCCTTCAAGCCGGAATACCGCTCGCCCACCGGCGAACGCCGCTTCGCCGCGCCCGGCGTGGCGGTCAAGCAAGCCTATGGCCCGGACCTGTACATCGCCACCGACGGCGAGTATCGCCAGGGCCTGGTGGACCGCGATTGGAACTGGGTGGTCGAGCCCGTGTACCACGACATTTCCACCGACCGCGACGGCAGGCTGGCCGTGGCCGATGGCCCCGACGGCGTGGTGCTGCTGGGTACGGACGGCAAGGTGATCGGCGCGGACCAGCACTACGAATCGATGGGCCCCGTGGGGCGCAAATTCTGGAGCGCGCAGCTGGCCGGTCGCAAGGGCTATGCGCTGCTGGACGCCACCGGCCAGCTGGTCGCCACCCTGACCTCGGAGCAAGCGCATGCCTCGCAGCGCTTTCACGACACGATCGTGTACCCCTCGGGCGAGACGCTCATGGCGCTGGTGCCCGGCCAGGACAAGCCGCTGACGCTGGGCGCGGGCCTGTCGCCCAGCATCAATGAAGAAGGCTTCGTGCTGTTCAGAGGCGAGACGGGTGTGGGCCTGCTGACGCCCAAGGGCGCGTGGCTGCACGGCGAATCGGCGCCCGCATGGCTGGCGGATGCCGGCGACATGGAAGTCCGCCAGGGCCGCCTGTGGATCAAGAGCCAGGAACGCGCGCTGCTCAATATCGTGGACGCCGACGGACACGCGTTACTCAAGCCCGAAGCCGTCGAAGCCACGCAGAACATGGAATTGAAGGCACTGTCCGTCAACGTGCCGGGCGCGCCGTTGGGCATGCTGGGCCAGTCGCATTGCCAGTGCGGCCCGGCAGGCGCCGGCTTGCTGCTGGCCGACGGCAGCCTCGTCACCGATGCCGCGTGGACGAGCCTGACACCGCTGGACGCAGACGACGAGCGGGGCGGCGATGCGCCGCTCTTGGACGAGGGCCTCAAGGCAGATCAACTGCGCTACGCCGCGACCACCGCGGACGGCATCCGTCTGCTGGACGCGCAGGGGCGCGTGATGGACCTGCCGCCCCAGCAACACATCGGCGCCTTCAACAACGGCTACGCGCTGGTGTACGCCAAGGGCGTGAACAAGATGATCGATCGCGCGGGCAAGCAGTACGACCTGCCCGCCGGCGTGTTCGATTCACAGGTGGTGGCGCCGGGCGTCATGCGCTATGTGAAGACCGCCAGCGCCGATGCTCCGTGGGGCCTGTACGACTTTGTGGCGGGCAAGGAATTGGCCGCGCCGGCGTTCCAGGAGATCGGCGTGTTCCAGCACGGACAGGCCGGCGCGTCGCTAGGCGCGGGCCGCGTGGGCGTGATCGACCTGCAAGGCAAGTGGATCGTGCCCGCGCGTCATCATGGCGTCGAGCGCGTCAACGACAAGCTGTGGAAGGTGATGCAGGCCGGCGGCCAGGACGAGGACTACGCCCGTCCCGTTGCGCTGTTCAACGACCAGGGCCGCGCGCTGACGCCCTTTATCAGCCGGCTGCAAATCGGCCGTGCGCAAGACGGCAGCGTGACGGCCGACAGCGATCAGCGCCGCTGGGTTTTTTCAGCCGATGGCACCCATGCGCTGGACCTGGAAGACGCGCTGTACACTCGGCTTGGCGACTGGCTGGAAATTCGCCGCGCGCCCCGCTATGGCTATCTGAACGATCAAGGCCAATGGCAGATCGCGCCTCGCGCCGGCGTCACGTCGATCTTCCAGGGCGCGCCCGCGCGCGCGCTGGCCGCCGATGACAGCGGCACCCGGCTGATCGATACAGCGGGCAAGACGGTGGCGACACTGCCCGCCGGCGAATGGGATTGGCCGCAAGGCTCGCCGCTTTTGCTGCGGCACTACGAGGTCAATGGCCGGTTGCGCACCGACTATGTCGAACCCGGCGGCAAGACGCGGTTGACGGCCGAAGGCGCAACGTCCGCGTTTTCGGAAGGCCAGGCGGTGTCGCTGCTGTCCACGCGCGCGATGCGTGCGCTGGACGCCAAGGGCACGCTTACCGGCCCGGCATTTAATGCGTTGGGTACGCTGCGGGACGGCCTGGCCCCGGCCCTGGCCGATATGAACTTCGGCTTTGTCGACCGCCACGGCGAATTTGTGATCGCGCCCGACTACAGCGCGGTGACGCCGTTCCTGAACCAGCGCGCGGTGGTGTCCACGACCGACGCGTCGGAAATCATCGACCCGGCCGGCCGCGCGCTGGCCCGCGTGCAGATGGTGTGTGGCGTGCGCACGCTGTACGGCAGCGCGGGGCAACGCTTGTGGCCGAACACGATGCCGGCGCGCTGCGACCGTTAGACCGGACCGTTAGACCGTTAGGCCGTTAGACCGTTAGGGCTGGAGCACCACGCCTTGGCCCGCGGGCGGTCGGCGGCGCGGGCGTTGGACGCTTACTGCGCGTCCAACGCCAGATAACGCGCGGTCTGCACGATGGCCTCGCGTTCCTTGAAGCTGGTCAGGCGATCGGCCAGCGCGCTGCTGTCGCCCGTTTGCTTGATGGCCGCCAGCGTGGCCTGCATGGCGTGGATGGCCGCGCGTTGCAAGTCCGACGGAATGATGGCCAGGCGATAACCCATCGCCGCCAGATCGGGCAACGGCACCAGCGGCGTCTTGCCACCGTAGAACATGTTGATGAGCTTCAGGCCGGGCAGGCGGTCGGCAATGGCGCGGATCTGCGCCAGCGTTTCGGGCGCTTCCACGAAGATCATGTCGGCCCCGGCTTTCAGGTAGCGCTCGGCGCGCGCGATCGCGGCATCAAACCCTTCCACCGCGATGGCGTCCGTGCGCGCAATCACCAGCGTGTCGGCGTCGCTCAAGGTCTGCCGGGCAATATGCACCTTGCGGCACATCTCGTCGGCGTCCACCAGGCTTTTGTCGTCCAGGTGGCCGCAACGCTTGGGAAACGACTGGTCTTCGATATGAAACGCGGCCACGCCCGCGCGCTCCATGATGCGCACGGTGCGCTCCACATTCGCGGACCCGCCAAAGCCGGTGTCCGCGTCCGCCACCACCGGCAGCCCGCTGGCGTCGACGATCTTTTCCACGCGGTCCATCACTTCTGTAAAGCTCAGCAGGCCGATGTCCGGATATCCTGCCGCGCGGGCGATGGCGCCCCCGCTGGCATACACGGCGCCAAAGCCCGCCGCGGCGACCAGCCGCGCCGAGAGGCCGTCGTAGGCGCCGGGCGCGACCACGATGTCGTGGGCCAGTTGCTGGCGCAGCAGGGCGCCGGGTGTCAGGGAGGGGGTCGCGGAGCGCGTCATGGAAATCCTTGATCGGTGGGGCAATGTCCGCATGATCGGCCTGCGCGAATAGAATGTCCAATATATGGAATGTTGATAATCAGTACATAACAGGTATCGATATGGAATTGCGTCATCTGCGTTATTTCGTGGTGACGGCCGAGGCGCAGCACTTCACCCGCGCCGCTGAAATACTGGGCATGGCGCAGCCGCCGTTAAGCCAGCAGATCCGCCAGCTGGAACACGAGGTCGGCACGCCGCTGTTTGACCGCACGGGGCGCGGCGTGGTGTTGAACGACGCGGGTCGCGCCTTTCTTACCTGCGCGCAAGACATTCTGCGGCGCACCGACGCGGCGGTGCAGACGGCCCAGCGCGCCGCGCGGGGCGAGGTCGGGGAATTGGCCTTGGGGTTTACCGAGTCGGCGTCGTTCAACGGCGTGGTGACGGAAGTGATACGCCAGTATCGCCAGCGCTATCCCGACGTGGACATGACGCTGTCGCAAGGCGATAGCGAAACGCTGGTGGCGCAGCTGCGCGAAGGCGCGATCGATGCCGCGTTCGTGCGGCCGCCGTTTGCGCTTGATGGTGGGCTTGCGTTCACGCAGCTGACCGAAGAACCGCTGGTGGTGGCCTTGCCATTGGGGCATGCGCTGGCACGCCGCAAGCGGCTGGCGCCGAAGGATCTGGCGCAGGAACGCTTCATCCTGTATTCCCGCAAATCGGGCTATGGGCTCAGCGCGGACATCATGGCGGCGTGCCGCCAGCATGGCTTGAATCCGTTGATTGGCCAACGCGCGCCGCAGTTGTCGTCGGCGGTGAATTTGGTGGCGGCGGGCATGGGCGTGGCGGTGGTGCCGGCATCGTTGCGCCACCTGCGCCCGGACGGCGTGGTGTATCGCCCCTTTGCCCTGGACTGGCCACGCGCGGTGCTGGGGCTGGCGGTGCGTGAAGACCGGCCAGGAGGACGCGTGGAGAACCTGCTGCGTCTGGCGCGCGAGGCGTAAGGGACGATGCCGGGCGCCGGATGCGTGACGCCGGATGCGTGATGCCCGATACCTTAAGGGAAGGCGTCGTGGCGGCGACGTTGACGCGCCCCCGCCGCGCCACGCAGCAATCAGTCTTCGTGCGACTCGTGCACCGCGACCGCGCCACGCTTCCAATAACTCGCGGCACGGATGCGGGATTTGTCGATGGCGTGTTGCGACACCATGATCTCGCGCACGGCCTTGGCCACGGCGGACTCGGCGGCCACCCACACATAGCCCTCGCCCGCCGGCAACGTCAGTTCGCGCGCCGCTTGCAATAGCAGCGTGCTGTATCCCGCCGGCGTGCCGTTGCGGTGCAGCCACCGCACCGACGTTTTCGCGGCCGAGGCCAACGGCATTTCGTTATCGGGCGACGGCACTTCGATCAACACGATCGCTTCGGCCCCGGCCGGCAGTTCTTCCAGGCGGCGGGCGATGGCGGGCAGCGCGGTTTCGTCGCCAATCAGCACATGCCAGTCGAACCCCTTGGGCACCACGAACGACCCACGCGGGCCGCCGATACCCAGCTGCTGCCCGGGCTGCGCCTGTGCCGCCCAGGTGCACGCCGGCCCATCGCCGTGCAGCACGAATTCAATCTCCAGCTCGCGGCGCGCGGCGTCGAAACGGCGCGGCGTGTAATCCCGCGCGGCGGGCTTGGGCGCGCCTTCGGGAAACTTCACGCCATCGGGCCCCACGCTGGGCAAGGCAGGCGCTTGCGTCGGATCGGCCGGAAAGAACAGTTTGACGTGGTCGTCGAATGACGCCGAGACAAAGTCTTGCAGGTCATTGCCGGTGAACGTGACGCGGGCCAACAGACCGGCCACGGGTTCGACGCGCACGACGGTCAGGACGCGCATTTTCAGGGTGTGGCGCACGCGCTCCACGGTCAGGTCGCTACGGTTCATCAACACTCCAGATTCGGGAAAAGGACAAGATCAAGCACAGGGCTTGCCGTTGATCTCGTCGGTGGCGCGCGCCAGGATGGCGGCGATGCGGCGTTGCTCGGCGGGCGAGGCATCGGTGCGCTCCATCAGCGCGCGGCGCATCGCGTGGCGCGCCTCTACAAATTCCGGCACCCAGCCGGTGCGCGCGTCCTCGCCTTCCGGGCCCACGCTGCGCGGCTCGCCGCTCCAGGCCTGGCGCATCCAATCCATTTTTTTGGCGATGTGCTTGAAGCGGTTGAACATCAGCGCGACGCGCTCACGGTTGGCATCCAGATGCGCCTTGCCGGCGTCCGCCAGGTGGTAGCGCTTCTTCGCCCCGTCTTGCTCGACGGTGGCGTAGCCCAGCTCTTCCAGATAGGTCAGCGCCGGGTAGACCATGCCGGGGCTGGGCGTGTAGAAGCCATTGCTCAGCGCACCGAACGCCTTGATCAGTTCGTAGCCGTGGCTGGGATTTTCTTCAAGCAGGCCCAGCAGCATCAGTTGCAGATCGTCGGCCGACACGCGGCGGCCGCGTGTGAAACCACGGCCATCGCCGCCGAACCCATCGGCGTCGCCCCGCCCGTCATCTGGCGGGCCGGAAAACCAATCGCCGCGCGAGGCGGCGTGGTGCGAGGGGTGGTGGTGGGGATGGTGGTGGTGCTTGGGATGGTGGTGATGGCGGCGGTGATGGCCACCGTTGTCGGGTGTCTGAAAGTCGGGATGGCGCATGGAATGCCTCTTACGATGTATCTTAAGATATAGATCTTACGATACATCCGAGAAATCGCCGCCGTCAACTTCTACGTTGCGTGGCGTGTCTTCAACCATAGTGCGAACGGCTCCGCCTTTGGCTCTTCAGGCGCCGCCGCATAGACCACCAAGCGCAGGTGGCGGCTTTCATCCACGGTCAGCGTGGTGTGCTCGAAGGCGATGTCGCCCAGCGAATCGATATGCAGCCGGCGCTGGCCCATGCAGGCGCCGTGCACATCGTGCTCGCGCCACCACGCGTTGAAGTCCGGCGATACGGCTTGCAGTTCGTCGACCAGTTCGGCGATGTCGGGCACCCCCGTTGCACTGGCAAAGTCGCGACGAAACGTGGACAGCATTGCGGGCGCCTGTGCCGGCCAGTCCGAGAACAAGCGCCGCATCGCGGGCACGACGAACAACATCCACAACAAGTTGCGCCGCCC
The DNA here is from genome assembly GCF_001005835.2 of Achromobacter sp. LC458. NCBI lineage: Bacteria > Pseudomonadati > Pseudomonadota > Betaproteobacteria > Burkholderiales > Alcaligenaceae > Achromobacter > Achromobacter sp. LC458. The sequence goes on along the minus strand of NZ_LBHW02000030.1, from coordinate 63,401 downwards.
CGTGGGCTGCGCCGAGAAATCGAACACGCGGTCCGCGGCGGCGTTCCACATCACCACGTCCCAGCGCAGGTTCAGGATGTACGCGGGGCGGGTCGGCAGGTCGTCCATCAGCCGTCGCACCTGCGGCGGCACCGTGCACCAGGTGCGGCCCGCTTCGGCGGGCGGGCGCTGATGGGCCAGGAGGTACAGGTGGCGGCGTTCGGCGGCGTCCAGCTTCAGCACGCGCGCCAGGTTTTCCAGAAACGTCGCGGACACGCTGATGTTGCGGCCTTGTTCAAACCACGTGTACCAAGCCAGCCCCACGCCGGCCAGCGCGGCCACTTCTTCGCGCCGCAACCCGGGCGTGCGGCGCCGGCTGCCGGCGGGCAGGCCAAGGTCGGTGGGGCTTAATCGTTCGCGCCGCGACCGAAGGAATTCGGCCAGGTCGGGGCGGGTGCGGTCCAGGCGTTGCGGGGCGGGAGCTAGGGTCATGGGAAGTGGCTATTGCCTGTAGTAACAGCATAAACAGCTAAATTGTATAAGGCTGAAAGCGTGGCCAGAATAGCGCCGATCCCCCTTGATCGGTACTCCCATGACCTCGAACTCCCTGCCCTCCCCCAGCGCCACACCGCCCTGCCCCGACACCCGCGCGTTGGGTCCATTGGGACTGGGCGTGCTGCTGTCAGGCGGCTTTATCACCATCTTCGATCTGTTCGTGGTGAACGTCGCCATTCCCAGCATGCAGACCACGCTGTCCGCCTCGTTCGCGCAGATCAACTTCATCATCGCCGCCTACGAAATGGCGTTCGGCGTGCTGCTGATCGCGGGCAGCCGCCTGGGCGACCGCCATGGTCGCCGTCGCTTGTTCAGGCTTGGCATGGCGGGCTTTGCGCTGGCCTCGGGTCTATGCGGGCTGGCCCCCGATGCCAACACGCTTATCGGCGCGCGCGTGTTGCAAGGGGCCGCCGCCGCGCTGCTGTTTCCGCAGGTCTATGCGCTGATACGCGTCAGCTACGACAGGCATGCGCGCCGGCGCGCGTTCGGCCTGATGGGTATGACGCTGGGGCTGGCCGCGATTGCCGGCCAGGTGCTGGGCGGCTGGATCGTGCATGCCGATTTCCTGGGCCTTGCATGGCGCACCGTCTTCCTGGTCAACGTGCCGCTGGGCCTGGCGGCGTGGGCGCTGGCACGCCACATACCTGAATCCCGCGAGGCCCGGGCCGCGTCCATGGACTGGCCCGGGGCCGCGTGCCTGGCGGCAGGGCTGGCCTTGCTGCTGCTGGCCTTGATCGAGGGGCCCGCGCGGCATTGGCCTGCGTGGACCTTGGCATGCGGGGCCGCATCCGTTGCGGTGCTGCTGGCGTTCGCGCGCATGCAACGCAGCGTCAAGGCGCGCGGCGGCGCGCCGCTGCTGGACATGGGCTTGATCGCGCAGCCGGGCTTTGCGGCCGGATGCCTGCTGGTGATGCTGGTGTTCTCCACCGCCAGCGCCATGTTTCTTAGCTACGCGTTGTTGGTCCAAACCGGCTTCGGGCTGGACGCGTTGACGGCGGGCCTGATCTTCGCGCCCGCCAGCGTGGGCTTCGTTGCGGGGTCGATGGCCGCGCCGCGCCTGGTGAACCGCTTTGGCACGCCGGCCATCGCTGTTGCGGCCTTGCTGTACGGCGGGGCCACCGCGGCCTTGATGGTGAAGGTGGGCATGGCCGGCGCGGCGCTGTCGCCGTGGTCGCTGGTGCCTGCGCTGGTGTGGCTGGGCGCCGCGCAGGGCGCGGTCAACACGCCGCTGGTCAACGTGGTGTTGGGCCTGGTTCAAGACCGTCATGCCGGCATGGCGGCGGGGGTCGTGTCCACCTTGCAACAAGTCGGCGCTGCGCTAGGCGTCTCGGCAGCGGGCATGCTGTTCGGCGGCGCCTTGCAGGCGCATGCCCACGCCGACGCGCCCGAACGCTACGCCCACGCATTCGCGACCGCCATGCAGTTCAACGTCGCGGCCATCGCCGTGTCCGTCGCATTGCTATGGTGGCTGGGGCGACACCGCGACACGGCCTCACTGGGCTGAGATCAGCCCGCCGACAGTTCCCGTGCGCGCTTTTCCGCCTTGTGCACCGCCGCGCCGATGGCGTCGGCCACGCCGGCTTCGCGCAAGTGCGTCAGGGCGGCATAGGTGGTGCCGCCCTTGGATGTGACGCGATCCTGCAATTCCGTCAGGGGCACGTCTTCGCTTGCCGCCAGGCCTGCCGCGCCGCGAAAGGTGGCGACCGCCAGGCGGCGCGCGTCTGCCTCGGAAAAGCCCAGCTCGACCGCGCCCTTTTGCAGCGCCGCCATGAAGTAAAAGACATAGCCCGGGCCGCTGCCCGTCACGGCGGTGACGGCGTCGATCATGCCTTCGGTGTCGGTCCAGATGCGCTCGCCCACGGCGGCAAACAGGGCGTCGACGCGGTCGCGCTCGGCGGCGCCGCACGCCGCCGTGGCGTACAGCCCCGTCATGCCCAGCCCCACCTTGGCCGGCGTGTTGGGCATGGCGCGCACGATGCGCGCGTGGCCGCCCAGCCAGTCCGACAGCGAGGCCAGGTCCACGCCCGCCGCGATGCTGACGACCGTGGCGCTGGCGGGCAGATATTCCCGCACCTGGGCGCAGGCGTCCTGCAAGCCTTGCGGCTTGGTCGCCAGCACGCACAGCGTGGCGTCAGCGACGGCCGGTCCCACGCTTTCCTGGCAGGCCAGTCCCCGCGCCCGCAAGGCCTCTCGCGTGGGCGCGTAAGGCTCGATCACCAGGAAGTCGGCCTGCTCACGGCCTTGTCCTAGCAGGCCGTCGATGATGGCGGAGGCCATGTTGCCGCCTCCGATAAAAACGATCTTTTCGCGCATGGGAATCCAGTTCCAAAGAGGCAGGGAAGGCGACGCAGACAGACCGCATATCGCACGATACGATTGTATTTCGCTCATTTGGCGGGCGACAAGCCGTATGTTCCCCACCCGCCTCGACTAGGACATACCCTAAATTCGATTGATATACGATTAATCAAATCGAAAAGCGATTTAAGTGATCGTATGCTGTGCCTCAATGCGCTCGGGTTCGTGTGATCCCCGAGCTTCATTCGGGACCACAGACATGACCAACGGCATCACCCTGCTAGACGCGTTGACCCAGGCCCTGGGCGCGGACGCCATCCTTCATTCCGACACCGACATGGCCGGCTATACCGAAGACTGGCGCGGCCGCTACAAGGGCCCCGCACTTTGCGTTGCCCTGCCCGGCAACACGCAGCAGGTGGCCGACATTGTGCGGCTATGCAACGCCCATGCCACGCCCGTGCTGCCGCAGGGCGGCAACACCAGCCTATGCGGCGGCGCGGTGCCGGATGCCAGCGGCACGCCGCCCGTCATCGTGAACCTGGCGCGCATGCGCCGGGTGCGCCGCGTGGATGCCGCCAACAATTCCATGGAAGTAGAAGCCGGCTGCGTGCTGGCCACGGTGCAGGATGCAGCGGCCGCCGAAGGCCGCTTGTACCCCATCAGCCTGGGCGCGGAAGGCTCGTGCCAGATCGGCGGCACCATCGCCACCAACGCGGGCGGCACGGGCGTACTGCGCTACGGCAACACGCGGGACAACATTCTGGGTCTGGAAGTGGTGCTGCCCGACGGCGCCATCTGGAACGGCCTGACCGCGCTACGCAAGAACAATACCGGCTTTGATCTAAAGCACCTGTTCATCGGCGCCGAAGGCACCCTGGGCATCGTGACTGCCGCCGTGCTCAAGCTGCATCCGCTGCCCACCCGCCACGCCGTGGCCTGGCTGGCGCCGGACAGCCCTCAAGCCGCGCTGGAAATCCTGGGCATGTTCCAACGCGCCTGCGGTTCGCGCCTGTCGGCCTTTGAAATGATCGACAGCAATCAGCTGGACATCGTGATGGCGCATGTACCGGGCCGCAAGAACCCGCTGGGCGACGCGCACCCGTGGCATGTGCTGGTGGAACTGTCCGACACGGGCAGCGGCGACGAACTGCAAGCGCTGTTGCAGCAGACGCTGGAACACGCGTCCGAACAGGGCCTGCTGCACGACGCCGTGCTGGCCAGCAACGACAGCCAGCGCGCCGCGCTTTGGGAAGTGCGCCACAGCGTGTCCGAAGGCAATAAGAAGGCCGGCGTGGGCCTGACCACGGACAGCGCCGTACCCGTGTCCAGCGTGCCGCGCTTCATCGACGAAGCCACCGCCGCCGTGCGCCGCCTGGTGCCCGGCCTGCCGGTGCTGATCGTGGCCCACCTGGGCGACGGCAACGTGCACTTCATTCCCTTCTTCACCTTCGACGCCTGGAACGCCCTGCCCGACCGCGACGCGATGGCCGCCGATATCCGCCGCGCGGTCAACGATGTGGCCGATGCGCTGGGTGGCACCTTCAGCGCCGAACACGGCGTGGGCCGCACGTCGCTGGCCGAAATGGCGCACTACAAGTCCCCCGTTGAACTGGCGATGATGCGCGCGCTGAAGGCCACCTTCGACCCCGCCAACCTGTTCAACCCCGGCCGCTTGCTGCCCCGCATGGATTGAACCGCCCGCCTTCGACCCCCCGTGTTTTGAATCCCCACCCTTGATCCGCAGTCCCTGACCCGACCCGCAGGAGTCTTCCATGAAAACGATCCCCCACAACGCCTCGCGCCGCGCCGCGCTGAAAACCGTGGCCGCCGGCGCCGCCGCGCTGGCCATGCCCATGATCTGGACGCCGTCGCGCGCCGCCTCCAAGCGCATCGTCGTGCGCGATGACGGCGGCATCTACAGCAAGGCCTATGGCGCCGTGTTCTACAAGCCGTTCTCGGAAGCCACCGGCATCCAGGTGGTGGGCGTGCAGGCCAACGCCGAACCCACCGCGCAGATCCGCAGCATGGTCGACACCGGCAACTACACCTGGGACATGGCCAAGATCAGCCAGCCCGCCATCCTGATGCTGACCGAAGGCGGCAAGGTCTATCTGGAAAAGCACGGTCTGGAATCCGACCCGGTCGTGGCCACCATCCCGCCGCAATACATGTCGCCCTACGGCGTGGGCAACAACGTCTACACCACCGTGCTGGCGTACCGTACCGACGCCTTCAAGGGCCGCCGCGCGCCCGCGTCGTGGGCCGACTTCTGGAACGTCAAAGACATCCCCGGCCGCCGTGGCCTGCGCAAGCATCCGTTCGACACCATCGAAGAAGCGCTGATGGCCGACGGTGTGCCAACCGACAAGGTCTACCCCTGCGACATCGACCGCGCGCTGGCCAGCCTGGACAAGGTCAAGCCATCGGTGGATGTGTGGTGGAACACGGGCGCGCAGGTCGAACAGATGCTGGGCTCGGGCGAAGTCGACATGATCGCCACGTGGGTATCGCGCGCGCAATCGGCCATCGCCAACGGCGCGCCGGTGCAGATCGTGTGGGACCAGAATATCTGGGGTTGCGACAACTGGTCCATCCTGAAAGGCACGCCCAACGCCGACGCCTGCCGCGAGTTCATCAAGTTTGCGTCCGACCCCAAGCGCCAGGCAGCGCTGGTCGAGTACTTTGCCGCCGGCGTCACGCAGCCCGCCGCCTTTGACCACATCAAGGCCGACGTGGCGCGCAACTGCCCGACCCACCCCGACAACATCAAGACCGGCCTGCACATCAACGCCGCGTACTGGCTGGACAAGCAGCGCGACGTGCTTGAACGCTTCAACGGCTGGGTCCTGAAATAAGCCATCGGCCGCGCGCCACCGCCGTGGCGCGCGCCGCGCGAAATCTAATGTGCTGAACACCATGTCTTCTTCCAATCTGCAAATCTCGGGCCTGGGCAAACGCTATGGCGATTTCGTCGCGTTGGCGCCCACGCACCTGGACGTCGCTCGCGGCGAATTCCTGACCCTGCTGGGCCCCTCCGGGTCCGGCAAGACCACCTTGTTGAGCCTGATCGCCGGCCTGGCGCAGCCCGACGAGGGCCGCGTGCTGATCGACGGCGCCGACGTCACCTACGGCGCGCCCTACGAGCGCGACATCGGCATGGTGTTTCAGAACTACGCGCTGTTTCCGCACATGAGCATCGAAGAGAACATTGCGTTTCCCTTGAAGATGCGCAAGGTGCCGGCAGCCGAAGCGCGCCGCCGCGCGCACGAGGCGCTGGACATGGTGCGCCTGCCGCACGTAGCCACGCGCCTGCCGCGCGAACTGTCCGGCGGCCAGCAGCAGCGCATCGCGCTGGCGCGCTGCATGGTCTATCGGCCCGCCATCATCCTGATGGACGAACCGCTGGGCGCGCTGGACAAGAAGCTGCGCGACCAGATGCAGCTGGAAATCAAGCGCATCCACCGCGAACTGGGCACCACCATCGTGTACGTCACGCACGACCAGGAAGAAGCCATGACGATGTCCGACCGCATCTGCCTGATGAACGGCGGCGCGATCGAGCAACTGGGCACGCCGGCCGATCTGTACTTCCGCCCCCGCACGCTTTTCGTGGCCGACTTCCTGGGCGAATCGAACCTGCTGCAAGGTGAAGTCACGGCGGTGGACGGCGACGTATTGAGCGTGACGCTGGCGCATCAGGGCGTTACCGGCCAGGCGCTGTCCAACGGCGCCCCGATCAAGCCCGGCCAGAAAGTCACCGTGATGTTGCGCCCGCAAAACCTGCGCGTGGCCACGTCGGGCAGCGGCCTGACCGGCAAGCTGCTGGACGTGATGGTGACGGGCAGCCTGACCAAGCTGTACCTGGACCTGGGTGTGGCCGACGCCGCCCCCATCGTCGTGGCCTACCCCACGCAGCGCCAGGCCGAGCAATACGCCATCGGCCAGCCGCTGACCGTCAGCTGGCAAGCCGCCGACGCGGTGGCCATTGCGGAGTAAACGCATGACATCCCTTGCTACTCCCCGCAAGCGCATGAGCCCCGGCCGCCGCCATTTCCTGATGGCCGCTCCGCTGGTCGTGCTGCTGCTGGTGCTGCTGATCTATCCGGTGGGCCAGCTGCTGTTGTTAAGCGTTGTCGACGACAAGGGCTTCACGCTGGCGCAATATCACCGGCTGTTCGAGTCGTCGGTGTATGTGAACGTGCTGCTGATCACGTTGAAGATTTCGTTGTGGACCACGTTCTTCTCCGTCGTCGCGGGCTACCCGGTCGCCTATCTGATTTCCAGCCTGTCCGCCAAGCGCAAAACGTCGCTGCTGTTCTGGGTGCTGCTGTCGTTCTGGACCAGCTTCCTGGTGCGCACCTTTGCGTGGGTGGTGCTGCTGGGCCGCAACGGCGTGGTCAACCAGCTGCTGCAAGCGCTGGGCATCCTGGATGCGCCGGCCAACCTGCTCTACAACTTCGGCAGCGTGCTGGTGGGCATGGTGCATGCACTGATGCCGCTGGCGGTGCTGACGATGCTGTCGGTAATGGAGAACATCGACCGCAATCTGCCGCGCGCCGCCTCCACCCTGGGCGCGCGCCCCGGCACGGCATTCTGGAAGATCTATTTCCCGCTGTCGATGCCCGGCGTGGCGGCCGCGGCCATCATGGTGTTCGTCACCGCCATTGGCTTTTTCATCACGCCCGCGCTGCTGGGCGGACGCAAGGAAACGATGATCACGCAGATCATCATTGACCAGGTGCAGCAGACCATGAACTGGGAGTTCGCCGGCGCGGTGTCGGTGTTGCTGCTGGTGGTGGTGCTGGTGGTGTTCGCCATCTATGACAAAGTGCTGGGCCTGTCCACCATGACGGGCGGCGCATCCACGCGCGTGCGGGCATCGGGCAAGGAAAGCCTGTCGCGCCGCGCGGGCGATGCGGTGTTGACGGTGCTGGCGAACGTGTCGGATGCCCTGTTCGCGCTGTTGCCCAAGCGGGTGCGGCGGTCGGTGTCGGGCACGGGTCAGTCACGCACGCTGTGGTGGATCGTACTGGGCGTGCTGGCGTTTCTTAGTGCGCCGGCCTTCCTGATGATTCCGCTGTCGTTCGATTCCGGTTCGGGCCTGACGTGGCCGCCCAAGGGATTTTCGCTGCAATGGTACGAGCAGATGTTCACGTCGCCCGTGTGGATGCAGGCCATCACCCGGTCGTTGATCGTGGGCGTGGGCACGGGTTTGCTGGCGATGCTGATCGGCACGCCCGCCGCCTTCCTGCTGGTGCGCGCGAACATGCGAGGCAAGTCGGCGATGCTGGCCTTCGTGCTGTCGCCCATCGTGGTGCCGCGCATGATCATCGCGGTGGGCATGTTCTATTTCTTTGCGCGCGTGGGGCTGGTGGGATCCACCATCGGCCTCATCCTGGCGCATACCGTGGTGGCCGTGCCCTACGTGGTGATCACCATGATGGCCGTGCTGCGCAACTACGACACGCGGCTGGACCTGGCGGCGCAAAGCCTGGGCGCCGGACCGTGGGCCACGCTGCGCTTCGTGACGTTTCCGATTCTGGGCGCGGGGCTGATGTCGTCATTCCTGTTTGCCTTCGCCACATCGTTCGACGAACTCACGATTGCGCTGTTCGCCTCCGGTGGCCTGAACGCCACGCTGCCCAAGCAGTTCTGGGACGAGGTCACGCTACAGATTTCCCCGGTGATTGCCGCCGTCTCTACCTGCCTGTTCATTTTCATTGCCGCGCTGATCTGGCTGGCCGACCGGCTGCGCCGCCGCAGCCTGGCCAATTGAATCCGACGCCTCTGATTTAGATTTATTTTCCTGGATACACAACATGCTGAACGCAACCCAACTGCGCGGAGTTTTTCCCGCCATCCCCACGCCGGTCAACGCCGACGACACCATCAACGTACCCGCTGCCAAGGCGCTGGTTGCCTACCTGATGCAGCAGGGCATCGACGGCATCGTCCCGTTGGGCGGCACGGGCGAATACGGCGCGCTGCCCCGCGCCGAGCGCATCCGCATGTGCCAGTTGACGGTCGAGGCCGTAGCCGGCCGCGTGCCGGTGATTCCCGGCGTGCTGGACCCCGGCTATCACGACGCGCTGCAAGCGGGCCGCGAATTCGCCGAGGCCGGCGCCGATGCGCTGATGGTGCTGACGCCCTACTACACGACGCCCACGCAGGCCGGCATCCGCGACTACTTCTTGCGCTATGCCGATGCATCGCCGCTGCCCGTGATGATCTACGAGATTCCGTACCGCACCCGCATCGCGATTGCGCCCGAGGTGCTGCATGAACTGTCGCGCCACCAGAACATCATCGGCATGAAGGCCTGCAACACGGACATGTACCACTTCCTGCGCACGGTGGCGGGCGTGGACGAATCGTTTGCGGTGTTCAGCGGCGAAGACACGCTGCTGCCGGTGCATCTGGCCGCCGGCGCGCGCGGCGGCATCGTGGTCACGGCTAGCTTGCTGCCGTCGGCCTGGCGCCAGGTCTACCAGCTGGCGTCGGAAGGCCGCACGCGGGAATCGATGGAACTGCATCGCCGCCTGATTCCGTTGATGGACCTGGCGTTTGCCGAGACCAACCCGGGCCCGATGAAGTCCGTCATGGACCTGATCGGCGTGAACGCGCCCGATGTGCTGGACCCGCTGGTGGCCCCGGCCGATGCGTTGCAGTCGGCCCTGCGTGAAACGCTCAAGCCGTTGCTGGCGGAATTCGAAGGGGTGAAGTAAGTCGGCCTATCTGGAATAGCCCGCGAATTTGGACTTTGAAATCGACGTGGCCGCCACCTGCACATGGGGCGCCAGTTCGGCTTCAACGCGGGCGACCGTCCAGCGCGTCGTGGGCACCGAAATATTGATGGCAGCCACGGCCAGGCCGCGATGGTCGGTGACCGGCGCGGCCACCGAGATATCGCCCAGCACCGTCTCGTTGACGATGATCGCGTAGCCCTTTTCGGCCACGCGCTGCACGCGGTCCATCAGCTTGTCAGGGTCCACTTCGGTGTAGGGCGTGATGGGGTCCAGCCGCGTCCGCGCCAGGATTTCACGGCGATGCTCGTCCGTCAGACGCGACAGGATCGCGGTGCCGGACGCCGTGAAGAACGCAGGCAGACGGCTGCCGACGGCAATGTCCACGTTGACCAGGTGATGGCCCGGAAAGCGCGCGACGAACACAATTTCGTGGCCGTCCAGTTCTTGCAGGTTAGTGGTTTCGCCCAGCGTGCGGCTGATGTCCAGCAGATAGGGCGAGGCCTTGTCGATCAGCTCGTTGGCGCGCACATAGTTGTACGAAAATTGCAGCACCTTGGGCGTCAGCCCGTAGTTGCGCGTGTCGGGAATGCGGCGCAGGTAGCCCAGCGTTTCCAGCGTGTAGACCAGGCGCTGCGTGGCGCTGCGGTCCAGGCCGGACGCGCGCGCAATGTCGGCCAGCGTCATGTGGCGGCGCGACCCGTCGAACGCGTGCAGCACCTGGAAGGCCTTTTCGGTGGACCCCACAAACAGCGATGACCGGGTTGCGCCGGGCGCCTGCGATTCTTGCGTGTCGTTGTCGATCTTTGTTTTGGGCACGGGAAACAGCCTGTTCAGTTCCGGGGATGGTCACGCAAGAGGAACGCGATGCGGGTGTTGCCGGCCCGGCATCGCGTATTCATCCAGACGTTCTGCGTTTGCGTTCTGCGTTTGGGTTATGCGTATTGCTTACTGCGTACTGCGGTTGAAATAATTGTAATTCAATTATTTATTGCAGATATCGATTGATTATTACCGCCCCAACGTCCGCCCACTTACCGCTTACCTAGCCAGCGGCACGTCCGGCTGCGACGCGGAACGCGTACCCGCGATGGGGTGGCAGGACGCCGGGTGATAGGTGTGCACCAACGACAGCTTCACGCGGTCGCTGCGATTGCCTGGCGCGGCGTGCAACGTGCGGCAATGGAAGAACACCACGTCGCCCGCCTCTAGCGTGGGGCTGACCGCCCGCGCGATCCAGTCGGCGTTTTGGGGCACGTTTTCGCGGAAGAACTTCTTCTCATCGAATTGTTCAGGCGCGAAAGACGCCGTGTGCGAACCGGGGATGAATGACAGACCACCATTGCCCGAACTTTCGGGCACCAGCGCCAGCCAACAGGACACCAAATCAGTATCGGAAAAAGACCAATAGCGGATGTCCTGATGCCAACCGGTCAGGCTGCCGTAGGCCGGGTGCTTGGTCATCACGCAGTTGTGATGCACGGTGGACAGCACGGCCGGTTCGCCGAAATAGCGCGCCAGCCATTGGCCGATGGCCGGGTCGGTGGCCCACTGCGCAAACAGCGGGTCGCGCGCATAGGCGTTCAACAGGCGGCGCACCGTCAAGCCGCCTTGCGCCTCGCGGGATGCCGGCGCGCCGGGATAGCGCAGGTCGGCTTCGTATTCGATGGGCGCTACGTGGTCTTGCAAATGGCGCTCGGCCAGGGCGCGCAAAGCGGCTACCCGGTCCGGGTCCGCAAACTGGCGGGCCACCACAAAACCCTGCTGGCGCAGGACGGCAATTTGATCATCGTGCAGGAACCCGGACATCTCAATCCTCACACCCCGCGGCGGTTGCGAAGCGTCTGCGTGCGGGGCAGGCGCGTACCGGTCAGGCGCCGGTAAACGCGGGGATGGCTAGATTACCAAAGCGGGCGGGCTGCGCGTCAGGCAGTAGGTGTTTTTTCAACGCGCGGCGTCGCCGGCGGCAGCGGCGGGCGAGCCCGTTCAGCGTCGCGTTCCTGGACTTCGTGGTGCACCCATTCACGCCACACGGCCACCAGCAAGGCCATTAGCACCGGCCCGACGAACAGGCCCACGATGCCCATCGTCTTGACGCCGCCCACCAGGCCGAAGAACGTCGGCAGGAACGGCAGCTTGACCGGGCCGCCCACCAGGCGCGGGCGCAAGGTTTTGTCCACGATGAACAATTCAACGCTGCCCCAAACCATCAGCGCAATGCCCGCCACCACATGGCCGGAACCGACCAGGTACAAGGACACCAGCGTGAACGACAGCGGCGCGCCGCCGGGGATCAAGGCCATGAAACCGGTCACCACGCCCAGCAACACGGGCGACGGCACGCCCGCTACCCAATAGGCGATGCCCAGCACCAGGCCTTCGCCCAGCGCGATCAGGCCCATGCCGGTAACGGTGGAATTGATAGTGGCAGGCACCACGCGGGAAAACCGCTGCCAGCGCGCAGGCAGAATGCGTTCGCCCAGCACGTCCAGCTGCGCCACCATCCGGATGCCGTCCTTGTAGACGAAGAACAGCGTGATCAGCATGAACAGCACGGTCAAAAGCAGCTGGAACACGTTGCCCGTCGCGGCCAGCACCATGCGGTAGATGTTGCCCAGGTGTTCGCCGCTGACGGCTTCAACCAGCGCGCCCAGCGCGTGGGGCTGGCCAATATACGATTCCCAATACTGGCCCAGCCGCTCGCCCAGCACGGGCATCGACGTAATCCAGTTCGGCACGGCCACGCCGTGGCGGTTGGCGGCTATGGCCCAGGCGAAAAAGGTGCTGGCTTCCTTGATGGCGTAGGACAAGGCCAACGACATCGGCACGATCAGCACCACGATGACCATGAGCAGCGCCAGCGACGCGGCCACGGCCGTGCGGCCGCCGCAGCGCACCACCAGGCGCTGGTACAAGGGCCAGCTGGCCAGGCCAATAATCAGGGCCGCAAGAGCAGGAACGAGAAAGCCGCTAAGGAAGTACACCCCGGCCAACAGCACGAGCAAAAGCAGCCAACGGGCCATCAAATAAGCGGGTAGAACAGGCTGCATAGCGCGGATCGACAGTAAGGGCGTTGTAGGCTTTGACTGTCGGACTATACAGACGTTTCAAGATATACGAGGGACGCAAGCCCTGTATTTACTACGGGGATTCCCGTGGTTTTTCGGCGTGGCCCGCACCGGGCGTGCCACGCCACACGCTTACAGCGCGTACTCGGCGGCCTCTTCGCGCGGGCTGCGGCGACGCGGCGGCGTCTGGGCCAACACCGGTTCGGCCGGCGGCTGGGCGGCGGGCGCCCCCATCGTCATGGCGCTGGGCATGCCCAGCTGACGCTGATACACGCCGCAGCTGGCGGCTGCCGGATCCGTTTCGTCACGGCCGCTCAATAGGGGGCATCCGGCGAACAATTCAGCCACCCAGTCCGTAAACGCGCGTACCTTCGGCGACAACTGGCGGCTTTGCGGATACAGCACGGAAATCGGCGTAGAGCTGGGCTTCCATTGCGGCAGAATTTCGATCAGCTCGCCCGATTGCAGGTGCGGCAGCGCCATGTAGCGGGCCACCTGGATCAGGCCGAAACCCTTCAGCCCGCAATCCAGATAGGCGCCGGCTTCATTCACCGCTACCGTGCCCTTCATGTCCACTTCCTGGTGCTTGCCGTCCACCTTGAAGTCCCAGGCGCAGTTACGGCCCGTGCGGCTCATGAAGTAATGCACCGCGTGGTGATCGCGCAGCGACTCGATGGTTTGCGGCATGCCGTGGCGCGCCACGTAGGTAGGCGAGGCGCAGGTGACGGTCTGCAAGGTGCCGATGCGGCGCGCGACCAGGCTGGAATCTTCCAGCTCGCCTGCGCGAATCACGCAGTCGACGGCCTCTTGCACCATATCCACAGGCCGGTCGCCCAGGCCAAGCACCAGCTCGACGTCGGGGTATTTGTCGTGGAAATCACACAATGAGGGGATCAGGATCAGGCGGCCGATGCAGGTTGGCACGTCAATGCGCAGCCGGCCCTTCAGGCGCAGCGCTGCTTCCTGGAAACAGGCCTCGGTTTCTTCGACGTCCGCCAGAATGCGCACGCAGTGCTGGTAATAGCCCGCGCCGTCCGGCGTCAGGCCGATACGGCGCGTGGTGCGGTTGAGCAGGCGCACGCCCAGCAGGCGTTCGAGGTTCTGGATGATGGTGGTGACGGTGGTGCGCGGTAGCGAGAGGCTGTCGGCCGCCCGCGTGAAGCTGTTGGCGTCCACGACGCGCACAAACACCTGCATAGCCTGAAAACGGTCCATGGCGACGGTGTCCTTTTGGGCAAATAAGTCGGGGTGAACGGAGCATAACCCGATTTCGACGCCGATTAGTCATCCGTGTCGAACAGTGTTGCCGGATTAACTGTGTTTATCCGGCCCCACAAAACACTCAGAATGCGAACCATCTTGAAGTGCCCTTGCCTCCCGGCGACCCCACAGGGCATGTCAATCCTCAGCTTCCGTCCTCGCAGAGCGCCCCCCCGGCACTCTGACTTGGATCCGCAACCCTGATGGATGTTGCGTTGCAGCATAAGCATATACGCCTAGCCGCAACGGACGCTAAGGACTGACATGGCCAGACCCGCCGCAGCCGCCCCCGCCCCGGGCTCCAAGCAAGCGCGCTTTCGCACCTAAATCTTTCAAGGAAACATCATGGTTTCGCGTAAACGTATTGCTGTGCTCGTTGTATTTGCCGCCGTGCTGGCGGCCGGTGGCGGTTATGCCCTGACCCGTGGCCCCGGTGGCGGCAACGTCGCCGTGGCCCAGGGCGCGCCCGCCGCGACCCCGGTCGAAGTGGCGGAAGTCGTCAACAAGACCATCGTGGACTGGCAGCGTTATTCCGGCCGCCTGGAAGCCATCGACCGCGTCGACATCCGCCCGCTGGTGTCCGGCACGCTGACGCAAGTGCACTTCCAGGACGGCAGCATCGTCAAGAAGGGCGACGTGCTGTTCACCATTGACCCGCGCCCCTACGCGGCCGAGGTTGACCGCGCCGCCGCCGCCCTGACCGCCGCCAAGGCCCGCGCGTCGTACACCGCCACCGAACTGGCGCGTGGCCAGCGCCTGTTGGCCGACAACGCCATCGCGCGCCGCGACTTCGAGGAAAAGCAGAACGCCGCGCGCGAAGCCGCCGCCAACCTGCAAGGCGCGCAGGCCGCGCTGGACTACGCCAAGCTGAACCTGGGCTACACCCGCATCGAAGCCCCCGTGGCCGGCCGCGTGTCGCGCGCCGAAGTCACCGTGGGCAACGTGGTGGCCGCCGGCGCCGCGTCCGTGCCGCTGACCACGCTGGTGTCGGTGTCGAAGATGTACGCATCGTTCGACGTGGACGAACAAACGTTCCTGAAGTACGTGAACCCGGCGCGCAACGGCAAGGCCGGCTCGGTGCCGGTTGAACTGGGCCTGGCGAACGAAGAAGGCTATTCGCGCACCGGCGTCGTGCAGTCGGTGGACAACCGCCTGGACGCCACCTCGGGCACGATCCGCGTGCGCGCCGAATTCGACAACGCCGACGGCTCGCTGTTGCCCGGCCTGTACGCCCGCGTCCGCCTGGGCGGCAGCGACCCGCGTTCGGCCGTGCTGATCGACGAAAAAGCCATCGGCACCGACCAGGACAAGCGCTACGTGCTGGTGCTGGACGACAAGAACCACGCCGTCTACCGCCAGATCAAGCTGGGCGCCAACCAGGAAGGCCTGCGCGTCGTGGATTCCGGCCTGAAGCCCGGTGAACGCATCGTCGTCAACGGCCTGCAACGCATCCGTCCCGGCGACGCCGTGACCCCCACCGTCGTGCCCATGGTTGCCGCCAAGCGCGCACCGGTGCAGACCGCCGCGGCCCAGGTCCAGTAAGGCCCGCGCGTCTACAGAGAACGCTCATGAATATCTCAAAGTTCTTCATCGACCGGCCGATCTTTGCCGGTGTGCTGTCCATCCTGGTGTTGCTGGCCGGCCTGTTGGCCATGTTCCAGCTGCCCATTTCCGAATACCCGGAAGTCGTGCCGCCGTCGGTGGTGGTGCGCGCGCAGTATCCGGGCGCCAACCCCAAGGTCATCGCCGAGACCGTCGCGTCGCCGCTGGAAGAATCCATCAACGGCGTCGAGGACATGCTGTACATGCAGTCGCAGGCCAACAGCGACGGCAACCTGACGCTGACGGTCAACTTCAAGCTGGGCGTGGACCCGGACAAGGCGCAGCAGCTGGTGCAGAACCGTGTGTCGCAAGCGCTGCCGCGCCTGCCGCCGGACGTGCAGCGCCTGGGCGTGACCACCGCGAAAAGCTCGCCGACGCTGACGCTGGTGGTGCACCTGATTTCGCCTAACGACCGCTACGACATCACCTACCTGCGCAACTACGCCATCCTGAACGTCAAGGACCGCCTGGCCCGCATCACGGGCGTGGGCGAAGTTACGGTGTGGGGCTCGGGCAACTACTCGATGCGCGTGTGGCTGGACCCGCAGAAAGTCGCGCAGCGGGGCATGACGGCGTCGGAAGTCGTTGCCGCCATTCGCGAACAAAACGTGCAGGTTGCCGCCGGCGTGATCGGCGCATCGCCCACGCAGGGCGACGTGCCCTTGCAGCTGAACGTGAACGCGCGTGGCCGTCTGCAAAGCGAAGAAGAGTTCCGCGACATCATCCTGAAGACCTCGTCCGACGGCGCCGTGACGCACTTGTCCGACGTCGCCCGCGTGGAGCTGGACGCGCAGGAATACGGCCTGCGTTCGCTGCTGGACAACAAGCAGGCGGTGGGCATGGGCATCATGCAATCGCCGGGCGCGAACGCGCTGGACGTGTCGTCCAAGGTGCGCGCCGCCATGGCCGAGCTGTCGCAAGACTTCCCGCCGGGCGTGGAATACCGCATCGAATACGACCCCACGCAGTTCGTGCGTTCCAGTATCGAAGCCGTGGTGCACACGCTGCTGGAAGCCATTGCGCTGGTCGTGCTGGTGGTGATCCTGTTCCTGCAAACGTGGCGCGCATCGATCATCCCGCTGCTGGCCGTGCCGGTCTCCATCGTGGGTACGTTCGCGCTGCTGCTGGTGTTCGGCTATTCCATCAACGCCTTGTCGCTGTTCGGGATGGTGCTTGCCATCGGGATTGTGGTGGACGATGCGATCGTGGTGGTGGAAAACGTGGAACGCAACATCGCGGCGGGCTTGAGTCCACGCGACGCCACCTACCGCGCCATGCGCGAAGTCAGCGGCCCCATCATCGCTATCGCGTTGACGCTGTGCGCCGTGTTCGTGCCCCTGGCGTTCATGACGGGCCTGACCGGCCAGTTCTACAAGCAGTTCGCCATGACGATTGCCATCTCGACGGTGATCTCGGCCTTTAACTCGCTGACCCTGTCGCCCGCGCTGTCGGCCCTGCTGCTCAAAAGCCATCACGACAAGCAGGACTGGCTGACCCGTGGCATGAACCGCGTCTTCGGCCGCTTCTTCAACTGGTTCAACAACATGTTCGGCCGCGCGTCCGAGTCCTATGGCACGGGCGTGTCCAGCGTGATCCGCCGCAAGGCCGGCGCGATGGGCGTGTACGCCGTGCTGGTGGCGGCCACGATCGGCGTGTCGTACCTGGTGCCCGGCGGCTTCGTGCCCGCGCAGGACAAGCAGTACCTGATCGGCTTCACGCAGTTGCCCAACGGCGCATCGCTGGACCGCACGGAAGCGGTGATCCGCCGCATGAGCGACATCGCCTTGAAGGAACCCGGCGTGCAATCGGCCATCGCGTTCCCGGGCTTGTCGATCAACGGCTTTACCAACAGTTCCAGCGCCGGCATCGTGTTCGTCACGCTCAAGCCGTTTGACGAGCGCAAGGGTGCCGAGCTGTCGGGCAACGCCATTGCCGCCTCGCTGAACCAGAAGTTTGCCGCCATCCAGGATTCGTTCATCGCCGTGTTCCCGCCCCCGCCCGTGATGGGTTTGGGCACGCTGGGCGGCTTCAAGCTGCAACTGGAAGACCGCGCGGCGCTCGGCTATGCCGAGCTGGACAAGGCCAAGCAGGCCTTCCTGGCAAAGGCGCGTCAAACGCCTGAACTGGGCCCTGCGTTCTCCAGCTACGAAATCAACGTGCCGCAGCTGGACGTGGACCTGGACCGTGTGAAGGCCAAGCAGCTGGGTGTGCCGGTGACGGAGGTGTTCGACACCATGCAGATCTACCTGGGTTCGATGTACGTCAACGACTTCAACCGTTTCGGCCGCGTGTTCCAGGTGCGGGCGCAAGCCGACGCCCAGTTCCGCGCGCACGCCGACGACATCCTGCAACTGAAGACCCGCAACGCCGCGGGCGACATGGTGCCGCTGTCTTCGCTGGTGACGGTGAACCAGACGTTTGGCCCCGAAATGGTGGTGCGATACAACGGCTACACCGCCGCCGACATCAACGGCGGCCCGGCGCCCGGTTTTTCGTCGGACCAGGCGCAAGCCGCCGCCGAACGCGTGGCCGCCGAAACGCTGCCGCGTGGCGTGAAGTTCGAATGGACCGACCTGACGTACCAGCAGATCCTGGCGGGCAATGCCGGCTTGTGGGTGTTCCCGATCAGTGTGCTGCTGGTGTTCCTGGTGCTGGCCGCGCTGTATGAAAGCCTGACCCTGCCGCTGGCCGTGATCCTGATCGTGCCGATGAGCATCCTGGCTGCGCTGACCGGCGTGTACCTGACGGGCAACGACAACAACATCTTCACGCAGATCGGCTTGATGGTGCTGGTGGGGCTGTCCGCGAAGAACGCGATCCTGATCGTGGAATTCGCCCGCGAGCTTGAAATGAGCGGCCGCACGCCGCTGGAAGCCGCCATCGAAGCCAGCCGCCTGCGTCTGCGTCCGATCCTGATGACGTCCATCGCGTTCATCATGGGTGTGGTGCCGCTGGTGCTGTCGTCGGGCGCCGGTTCCGAAATGCGTCATGCCATGGGCGTGGCGGTGTTCTTCGGGATGTTGGGCGTGACGCTGTTCGGCCTATTCCTGACGCCGGTGTTCTACGTGCTGCTGCGTTCGCTGGGTGGCAAGCCGCTGCACTCGGCGTCCCAGCATGAAGCGCCGGAGTGCGCGCCGCACATCGACCCGCATGCGCCGCCCGCCCCGCAGACTCACGCATAAAGCAGGCAGACCCACAGAGAAGCCAGCGCGCCCTGCCCCAGCGGGCGGGGCGCGCGACAAAGAGAATTCATCATGATCCAAAGACTGACCCGCGGTTCCGCCCTGCTTGCCGTCCTGCTTGTGCTGGCCGGCTGCGCGGTGGGCCCCACCTACGAAAAGCCGTCCGCGGCCGCGCCGGCGGCGTTCAAGGAAGCCGCCCTGCCCGCATCCGAGGCCGGCACCTGGAAGCCCGCTGAACCGTCCGAAGACGCGTTGCGCGGCGCCTGGTGGAAGGTATTCGGCGACGACGGCCTGAATCAATTGCAGGAAGAAGCGCAGCAGGCCAACCAGAACCTGCAAGCGGCCGCTGCGCGCCTGGCGCAGTCGCGCGCGCTGCAACGCGAAGCCCGCGCCGGCTTCTTCCCGACGCTGGACGCGGCCTTTGGCCCCAACCGCCAGCGCCCGTCCGCCGTGTCGCAAGGCTTGCCCGATGGCACGTCGACCAGCCCCGTGACGACGTGGCGTGCGCAAGGCGCGGTGTCGTACGAGGCCGACCTGTTCGGTCGCGTGGCATCCACCGCCGACGCCGCCACGGCCGACGCGCAGCAAAGCGAGGCGCTGTACCGCTCGGTGCTGCTGGCCTTGCAGGCTGACGTGGCCACCACGTATTTCCTGGTGCGCGAACAGGACGCCGAATCGCAGCTGTATCGCCAGACCGTCAAGCTGCGTACCGACACGCTGCAACTGATCCAGCGCCGCTACGACGCGGGCGACATCAGCGAACTGGACCTGGCACGCGCCAAGGCCGAGCTGGCATCCGCGCAATCGGAAGCGCTGGGCATCGACCGCCGCCGCGCCGCCGCCGAACATGCGCTGGCCGTGTTGCTGGGCCGCGCACCGTCCGACTTCACGATGCCGCCGCAGCCCATCCAGAAGGTGGCGCTGTCGATTCCCGCCGGCCTGCCGTCCACGCTGCTGGAACGCCGCCCGGACATCGCCGCCGCCGAACGCGCCATGGCCGCCGCCAATGCCCGCGTGGGCGCGGCCAAGTCCGCGTTCTTCCCGCGCCTGGACATCACCGGCGCCTTTGGCTATGAATCGTCCGACCTGGGCAACCTGTTCCAGTGGTCCAGCCGCACGTTCCTGTTGGGTCCGCTGGTGGGCGCCGCGTTGTCGATGCCGATCTTTGACGGCGGCCGCCGCCAAGCCGGCCTGGACCGCGCCCGCGCCGTCTACGAAGAAGACGTGGCCGTGTATCGCCAAACGGTGCTGAACGCCTTCCGCGAGGTTGAAGACAACCTGGCCAACCTGCGCATCCTGGCCGACCAGACCAAGGCGCAGGACGCCGCCGTCGACGCCTCGGCGCGCGCCGCCAAGCTGTCGCACACGCAGTACCGCGAAGGCTCGATCAGCTATCTGGACGTGATCGAAGCCGACCGCAGCGTGCTGCTGCAACAACGCGTTGCCGTGCAACTTAGCGGTGAACAGGCACGGTCGGCGGTGGAACTGATCCGTGCCATCGGCGGCGGCTGGGACAACCCGGTGCCGGCGGACACGGTCGCATCGCGCTAAGGCGCTAAGGCGCTAAGCCGGCAAGGCGGGGAAGCCCGCCGCGCCAGGCCGGGCGCGGGGCGCAGAGCGCCTGGTGTCAAGCGCCTGGTCTCCGTTGCCTGGATGCCCATGCATAAGCCATCACGGTGCCCGTCACCGATGATGGCTTATTTGTTTTGGCCGTGGCCGCCCGCCACCACTCGCAGCGCCACGCGATATCCCGCGAACACGTAGAACGCGGCGCTGTTCACCACCAGCCACGCGCCCAAGCCCCCCAGCAGCGCCACCACCGGCCCCACGGCGCGCACGCCGCCCAGCGCCCAGGCGGCAAGGCCCATCGCGCCAATTGCGATCAGCGCCAGCACCAGCCGCCTGATCAGCACCAGGCCCGCGCACTTGCCGGCCATCACCATCACCACGCCAATCGCCAACGCCAGCGCCGTACCCGCGCAAACCGCCACCAGCGCAAACGCGGCCAGCGCCGCGCCCGCGGATCGCAGCAGCAGGCTCAGCACTTCGATCCCGACGCCCAGCCCGCCCGTCATCACCAACACCGACAACACCAGCGGCGACCACATGCCGGGCGGCACGCGGCGCGCGTCCATGTCGGCCACAAAGCGATGCATGGCCGTCGATGCGGCCGGGTCGCCGGAGCCCGCCAGCGCGGCCTCCACCTTGCGGCACTGCGCGATCAACGCTGTCAGCCCCGCGCCCGGCGCTGTCATCAAAGCCTCGTCACACCGGGTGCGTGTTCGGCCACCGTGTCGCGCAGCGCCGCCATTGCCTCTTGCACGGCCATCGGGCGGAACGCGTCTTCGCGCCAGTACATCGCCACCGAACCAAAGCCCGACAAGCGCACGGGGATGATGCGCATCGCGCGCATCTGCGAAAAGCGCAGCGCCGCGCGATGCGAGGCCACGCTGATCATGTCGCTGTTGTTGATCAGCGTGAGGTTGATGGTGACCGAGTTCGATTCCACGTGATCGGCGGGCGGCGCCTGGCCGGCGGCCGCCAGCGCCGCGTCCACCGCATTGCGGATCGGCGTGCCCTTGGGCCAGAGAATCCAGCGGTACGACAGCAGGTCCGGCCAGCTGGGTTGTTCAATGGCAAACAGCGGATGGCGCGGGCGCGCCACCAGGTGGATGGGCTCCAGGTACAAGGCTTCAAAGCGAATGGCCGGGTCGTGATGTTCAGGCGCCGAGCGGCCCACCACGATATCCAGATCCCCTTGCGCCAGCTGCGCCAGCAGGCGGTCGGTAGTGCCTTCGACCAGTTTCACGCGCGCTTGCGGCATGCGTTCCAACAGCTTCATCACGGCCAGCGGCACGGTGTCGGAAGCCGACGCGCCGGATGCCCCGATCACCACCCGGCCGCCGCCGCCTTCGCGCAGCGCGGCCATGTCGGCGCCCGCGCGATCCAGCTGCGCTTCCAGCCGCTGCGCGTGCGCGATCAGCACGTCGCCATGCGGCGTGGGCCGCAGCCCGCGCGCATGGCGCTCGAACAGCGGCAGGCCGATGTCGTCTTCCAGGTCTTTCAGCCACTTCGACAGCCCGGGCTGCGTCGTGTTCAGCATGGCCGCCGAATGGCTGATGTTGCGGGTCTGCGCCAGACTTAACAGCATCTTCAGGTTGCGCAGCCGCAGGCGATGGGTCCAGTCCATGCAGGCCCTCGTGCGTGGGGGGTTGTCTCGTATGTATATATTTATTCGTATGGATAATAAGATAATTTCATTTCAAAACACATAGCTGCGTACGCATAATCGTCTTCGAATCTGGACCAGCCGCGAACCACGTGGCGGCCACCTGTAGAAGCCGGCTTCAGCCGGACATACCGGAGACAAACATGCCCGACGGCCACACCCCCGGCGCACACCCCAGCGCACACCCCAGCGCCGACCGTGCGCAGTACTACGCGCGCATCGCCAAGAAACACATGGCTCCGCTGTGGGAGTCCCTGCATAACCTGGTGCCCCGCCAGCCCTCGCCGCGCTGCGTACCCGCCCTGTGGAAATACGACGATGTGCGTGACGACGTCATGGCGTCCGGCGCGTTGATTAGCGCCGAAGAAGCCGTGCGGCGCGTGCTGATCCTGGAAAACCCCGGCCTGCCCGGGCAAGCCAGCATCACGCAAAGCCTGTACGCCGGGCTGCAACTGATCTTGCCGGGTGAAGTGGCGCCCAGCCACCGCCACACGCAGTCGGCACTGCGTTTCATCGTGGAAGGGCGCGGCGCCTACACCGCCGTCAACGGCGAACGCACCACCATGCACCCGGGCGACTTCATCATCACGCCGTCCTGGACCTGGCACGACCACGGCAATGCCGACACCGTTGAAGGCGGCGAACCGGTCGTCTGGCTGGACGGCCTGGACATTCCGCTGCTGCGCTTTCTGGATGCGGGCTTTGCCGAAAACTATCCGCAGGCCGCGCAACCCGTGACGCGTCCCGAAGGCGACAGCATGGCGCGCTTTGGGCACAACATGGCGCCGGTGCGCCACCAAGCCACCGGCGGCACATCGCCCATCTTCAACTACCCCTACGAACGCAGCCGCGAGGCGCTGGACGCGCTGTATCGCCATGGCGAGCTTGACCCTTGGGACGGCGTGAAGCTGCGCTACCTGAACCCGGCCACGGGCGGCTACCCCATGCCGACGATGGCCACGTTCATGCAGCTGCTGCCGGCGGGATTCCAGGGCAAGGCGTATCGCAGCACCGATTCCACCGTGTACAGCGTGGTGGAAGGCCGGGGCATCGCGCGTATCGGCGACGAAGAATTCCACTTCGGTCCGCGAGACGTGTTCGTCGCGCCGTCGTGGATGCCGGTGCAGTTGGCCGCGCTGGATGACGCCACGCTGTTCAGCTATTCCGACCGCCCGGTGCAGGACGCGCTGGGCGTGTGGCGCGAAGAACGGATCGGCTGATCCCGGGCGCGCGGTGCCAGCGCGCTGCAAGCGCGGTGATTGCGCAGTGGGGTTTGAACCCTGCGCCTTGCGCTTTGCATTTCCGTTGCATCCCCTTTGCGTTTCCCTTTTCCCTTTTTTCTTTCCCCTTCCGTCTTTCCAGGGTGATTCATGCCTTTCGTGTTTGCTCCCCCCGCGCCCGTTGCCGTGCCCATCGCCGGCAGCCAGGACACGTTTCCCGTACGCCGCGTCTACTGCGTCGGCCGCAACTACGCCGCCCATGCGCGCGAGATGGGCTTTGACCCCGACCGCGAACCGCCCTTCTTCTTCTGCAAGCCCGCCGACGCCGTCGTGCCGGTTGCAGAGGGCCAGACGCTGAGCCTGCCCTACCCACCCGAAACCGCCAACCTGCATTACGAAATCGAACTCGTCGCCGCCATTGGCCAAGGCGGCGCCGACATTGCCGTGGACGACGCGCACAAACATATCTGGGGCTACGCCGTGGGCCTGGACATGACGCGCCGCGACCTGCAAATGAAAATGCGCGAAGCCGGTCGCCCCTGGGAATTGGGCAAGGCATTCGACCGCAGCGCGCCCATCGGACCGCTGCATCCCGCGGCATCGAGCAGCGGCATCGAACACGCCGGCATCTGGCTACAGGTCAACGGCACCGACAAGCAACGCAGCGGCATCGGCAAGCTGATCTGGTCTGTGGCCGAGACCGTGGCCTACCTGTCCCGCTACTTCCGGCTGGAGCCGGGCGACCTGATCTACACCGGCACACCCGAAGGCGTCGGCCCCGTCGTGCGCGGCGACCAGATGCTGGGCGGCGTGGATGGGCTGGGCACACTCAGCGTAAAGATGGTCTGACCAGGAGGCCCCATGCAACTGCACAGCTTTTTCAATAGTTCTACGTCGTACCGCGTGCGCATCGCGCTGGCGCTCAAGGGCCTGCCCTACGACTACGTGCCCGTGAACCTGCGCAAGCAGGAACAGCGCGCGCCCGACTACGTGGCGCAGAACCCGTCGGCCGGCGTGCCGCTGCTGACCGATGGCGACGTCCAGCTGTCGCAGTCGCTTGCCATCATCGACTACCTGGACGCCACGCATCCCACGCCGCGCCTGATCCCCACCGATACCCTGGCGCGCGCCCGCGTGCTGGAACTGGCGGCTGCCATCTCGTGCGATATCCATCCCGTCAACAACATGCGCATCCTGCGCTACCTGCAAGACGTGCTGGGCGCAACCGACGCGCAAAAGAACGACTGGTATCACCACTGGATCAAGGAAGGGCTGGGCGCGGTCGAGCAATTGCTGGCACGCCATGGCCAGGGTGCGTATTGCTTTGGTGACGCGCCCACGCTGGCCGATTGCTGCCTGGTGCCGCAAGTGGCCAATGCGCAGCGGATGGGCTGCGACCTGTCGCCATATGCCCGCATCCTGCGCGTTTACGACCACTGCAACGCGCAACCCGCCTTCCAGCAAGCCGCGCCCGCGCGTCAACCCGACTACACGCAATGACCACGCCCATGCAAGAGCCCGACACCCAAGGCGCGCCCCTGCGCGAATACACCGACCCCGCCTACCAGCCGCTGTGCGCCACGCTGGCCGATGTGCGCGCCAACATCGATCGCCTGGACGACGAGATCGTCCGCTTGATCGCCGAGCGCGCGATGTACGTGAAAGATGCCGCGCGCTTCAAGCGCGACGCCTTCCAGGTCAGCGCACCCGCGCGTCAGGCGCAGGTCTTTGACAAGGCGCGCGCGCTGGCCACGCGCCACAACCGCGGCTTTGCCAACCTGGAACAGGTGGTGGACGCAACGTATCGCGCAATGGTCGCCGCCTTCATCGCCAACGAACAAACCTATTTCAACACCATGAAAAACGTGGGAGACACGCATGACTAAGTTGTTGCCCCAACGCCTGACGCGCGCATTGGGCCGGGGCCTGATGGGTCTGTTGGCCCTGTCCGCCGCCGCGCCGCTGACGTCCGCCCAGGCCGCCGACGCCTGGCCCGCCCAACCGCTCAAGGCCATCGTGCCCTTTGGGCCCGGGTCCAGCCCGGACCAGGTGGCGCGCATTGTCGGCGAGAAGGCCGGCGCCATCCTGGGGCAAACCATCGTCATTGAAAACAAGCCCGGCGCCAGCGGCAACATCGGCACCTTCGCCATCGCTAACGCCAAGCCCGACGGCTACACCTTCGGCGTGTCCATCACCGGCCCGCTGGTGAACAACACCTTGTTGTTCGACAAGCTGCCCTATGCGCCCGCCACCGATTTGTCGCCGCTGACGCTGGCCGTGCATCAGCCCAACGTGCTGGTGGTGCCCGCGTCCGCCGGCATCGCCAACGTGGGGCAGCTGCTGGAGGCGTTGAAGAAGAATCCGGACAAGTACAACTTCCCGTCGCCGGGCGCCGGCACGGTGTCGCACCTGGCCGTTGAACTGCTGCTGCAACAGATCGGTGCGCGCGCCACGCACGTGCCCTATCCGTCGTCGCCCGCCGCGTTGACGTCGCTGTTGTCGGGCGACACGCAGTTTGCCGCGCTGCCGCCGATTGCCGTCATGCCGATGGTGAAAGACGGCCGCTTGAAGGCGCTGGCGGTGACGTCGTCCAAGCGTTCCGCCTTGCTGCCCGACATTCCGACCTTGGCGGAAGTGGGCGTGCCGGGCATTGAGGGGTCGGCATGGATCGGCTTCGTGGTGTCGTCCAAGGTGCCGGCCGACATTCAGAAAAAGCTGTCGGATGCGTTGATCCAGGCCATACGCGACCCGGAAGTCGCCAAGCGGCTGCAAGCGCAATTCATGGACCCGGTGGGCAACACGCCCGCTGAGTTTCGTGCCTACATGGACGACGAACTCAGGCGCTGGGAACCGCTGATCAAGAAGCTGGGCATCAAAGGCCAGTAAGCGGTAATTCGTGGCGCACCGCATGGTGGCGCACCGCAGGGTGGCGCACCGCTTGGTGGCGCACCGCAGGGTGGCGCAACGCGCCGCGCAGCAATACAAGCAAGGAGAATTTCGATGGTCATTACCGAACCCGCCCGCCAGGTCCCGCTGTATGGCGAATTTGATGTTGTGGTGCTGGGCGGCGGCCCCGCCGGCGTGCTGGCCGCCGCCAGCGCTGCCCGCAACGGCGCGCGCGTGCTGCTGGTGGAACGCTACGGCTTCCTTGGCGGCATGGGCACCGCCGCCGGCGTATCCAACTTCTGCGGCCTGCACGCCAACATCCACGGCGACATCCGCCAGGTAGTGCACGGCATGACCGACGAATTGTTGGACCGCATGCGCGCGATGGACGGATTGAATGATCCGCACCTGATCCTGGGCAAGATCCACGCCCAGGCCTACGACATATCCGCCTTCAAGTGCGCGGCGGACGGCATGGTGCAAGACAGCGGCGCGCAGATCTTGTTCCATGCCCTGGCCACGGGGCTGACACGCGACGAACGCGGCCGCGTCGACGCCCTGTTCCTGGAAACCAAGTCCGGCCGCTGCGCGGTACGCGCCAAGGTCTTCATCGACTGTTCCGGCGATGCCGACATCGCGCAATGGGGCGGCCTGCCCTTTGAAAAAGGCGACGCTCACGGCCACATGCTTTACCCCACGCTGATGTTCAAGGTGGGCAACGTGGACGGCGCGCGGGCGCAGGAAGCGTGGAAGACGATACCCCTGCTGATGGACGAAGCCGCCGCCAGCGGCGAGTTCACCTTCCCCCGGCGCGGCGCCATCGTCCGCCCGCAAAAGCACGACTACGAATGGCGCGTCAACGTCACGCAGCTGGCCAATGCCGATGGCAGCGCGGCCGACGGCACCGACGCGGGCTCGCTGTCGGCAGGCGAGCTGGAAGGCCGCCGCCAGATCATGCAGTACCTGGCCTTTCTACGTGCCAAGGTCCCGGGCTTTGAACAGGCTTACGTGCTGGACATCGCGCCACAGCTGGGCATCCGCGAAACGCGTCGCATCGTCGGCGAAGCCGTGCTGACGCAGGAACACGTACTGGGCTGCGCCGACTTCGAAGACAGCATCGGCGTGAACGGCTGGCCCCTGGAAATGCACACGGCGGGCGACGTCAAATGGGTGTGGCCGCCCATCCCCGAATCGCGCGGCTACAACCAGCTGCCGTTTCGCATGATGGTGCCCAAGCGCGGGCCCGGCGTGGCCGACAACGTGCTGGTGGCGGGCCGCTGCGCGTCAATGACGCACGAGGGCCAGTCGGCCGCGCGCGTCAGCGGCAGTTGCTTCGTCATGGGCGAAGCCGCGGGCACGGCGGCGGCAATGGCGCTGCGCGACGGCATCGCACCGGGCAACGTTTCCATCGCGGCGCTGCAAGAGCAACTGAAACACCAAGGCGCCTTCCTGGGCGGCCAGGATTGACCCCGCGGGAGCCAACATGAACGCATCTTCACTTTCAGCCAAGCCGACGCGGTCCGTGATCGTGGTGGGCGGCGGCATCGGCGGCCTGGCCGCCGCGCTGGCGCTGACGCGGCAAGGCATCGCCGTACAACTGCTGGAACAGGCCGCGCACATTGGCGAAATCGGCGCGGGCATACAGCTGGGGCCCAACGCGTTCGCGGCGCTGGACGCGCTGGGCGTGGGCGAGACCGCACGGGCACGCGCCGTCTTCACCGACCACATCATCATGATGGACGCCGTCGACGCCAAAGAAGTCGTACGCATCGACACGGGCGACGCTTTTCGTGCGCGGTTCGGCGGGCCATATGCCGTGATCCATCGCGCCGACATTCACCTGTCCATTCTTGAAGCCGTGCAGCAAAACCCGCTGATCCGGTTTCGTACGTCGACGCAAATCGCCGCAATGTCGCAAGACGCGCAAGGCGTGGAAGTGGTGGACACAAACGGCAACCGTTATCGTGCCGACGCGCTGGTGGGCGCGGACGGCGTCAAGTCCGTCATCCGCGCGCAGACGGTGGGCGACCCGGTGCGCGTGACCGGCCACGTCGTCTACCGCGCCGTCGTCGAACGCGAGAACATGCCAGACGAACTACGCATCAACGCGCCCGTGCTGTGGGCCGGGCCGCACTGCCACCTGGTGCACTACCCCTTGCGCGGCGGACAGCAATACAACCTGGTCGTCACGTTTCACAGCCGCGAACAAGAGGAATGGGGCGTGCGCGAAGGCAGCAAGCAAGAGGCGCTGTCGTACTTCGAAGGCATTCATCCGCGTCCACACCAGATGCTGGATCGGCCCACGTCCTGGAAGCGCTGGGCCACCGCCGACCGCGAACCGGTCGCGCATTGGGGCCAGGGCCGCGTCACCTTGTTGGGCGACGCGGCGCATCCCATGACGCAATACATGGCGCAAGGTGCCTGCATGGCGCTGGAAGACGCGGTCACGCTGGGGGTCGCGGTGCAACAGTGCGGCGACGATCTGGACGCCGCGTTCCGCCTGTACGAATCGGTGCGCATTCCGCGCAGCGCGCGTGTCGTGTGGTCCACGCGCGAGATGGGCAGGCTGTATCACGCGCGCGGTGTGGAACGCACCGTGCGTAACACGCTGTGGACGGGCCGCAGCCAGTCGCAGTTCTATGACGCGTTGCAGTGGCTGTATGGCTGGAAGGTGGAAGGCTGCCTGGCGTCCACTTAGGGCATATCAATACAAAGCAAAAACAACGAAGCACCACTGGAGACAACCATGACAAGCCACACCCTACGGGGCGCCGCCGCCCTGGCGTTAACGCTGACGGCATGCGCCGCCGGCGCGCAAGGCAAGCCGCTGGACATCGGTTTCATCGGCACCTTGTCCACCCCCGCCGGCTACATCGGCGAAGACGAGCGCGACGCCTTCATGCTGGCCGTGAAGGAAGGCGGCGGCAAACTGGGCGGCGTGCCCGTCAACGTGCGTGTGGAAGACGACGCGCTAAAGCCGGCCAACGCCAAGCAGACCGCCGACAAGATGGTGCAGGACGGCGTGCGCCTGTTCACGGGCGTCAACTTCTCGAACGTGATGGCGGCCGTTGGCCCCACGGTGCTGAACGCGGGCGGCTTCTATGTCAGCTTGAACGCGGGGCCGTCAAACTACGCAGGCAAGGCCTGCAACCAGAACTATTTCGCGGTCGCATTCCAGAACGATTCCTACGCCGACACGGCCGGCATCGCCGCCAACGAACTGGGCGTGAAGCGCGTCGTCGTCATGGCGCCCAACTATCAAGCCGGGCGTGATGCGGTCGCCGGTTTCAAGCGCGCGTACAAGGGCGAGATTGCGGAAGAGATCTACACCAAGCTGGATCAGTCGGACTTTTCGGTAGAGCTGGCGCGCATCCGCTCGTTGAATCCCGACGCGATTTTTCAGTTTCACCCGGGCGGTGCGGGCATCAACCTGACCAAGCAATTCGCCAACTCGGGGCTATCGGACAAGATCAAAATGATTACGCCGATCTACTCGATGGACGACCGCATGCTGGCCGCGACGGGCACGGCCAGCAAGGGCTTTTATCTGAGTTCGTTATGGAGCGCCGACTTGGACAACGCGCAGAACAAGCACTTTGTGCAGGCGTTCACCAAGGCCTACAACCGCCCGCCCACTGCGTATGCCGCACAGGCGTATGACACCGCCAACCTGATCGCCTCGGCCCTGAAAGCCGTGAATGGCGACATCACCGGTCGCCCGGACGATTTTCGCAATGCGCTACGCAAGGCGGACTTCCCCAGCGTGCGCGGCAAGTTCAAGTTCGGACCGAATCAACATCCGGTTCAGGACTGGTATCTGCTGCACATCGAGCCTGGCAGCGACGGCAAGCTGGTCTACAAAAACCTGAAGGTGCTGGCGCGCGACCACACCGATGTGCACGCGGCGGATTGCAAGATGTAGGCGGGGGAAGTTGGGGGTGCGGGAACGGATCGGCCGGGAACGGATAGACCGGCGATAGGGGCGGCGTAGATAAGCACGCCGTAGATCCACACGCCATAAATGAAAAGGGGGCAGCTCACGCTGCCCCCAAAACTGCTGTCGCGTTGAATCAACGACCCATCAATTCAAGCTCGCGCCAGAAATCTTTACGATTTCCTGGTACTTCGACTTCTCGCTCTTCACGAAGTCAGCAAAGGCTTCCGGCGTCATCGGCGCGGCTTCCGAACCCATCGTCAACAGGCGTTGCTTCACATCCGGCTGCTGCATCGCATCGGCATACGCCTTGTTCAGCTTGGCCACCACCGGCGCGGGCGTGCCACCCGTCGTGAACACGCCAAACCACGTGCCCAGATCAAAGCCCTTCACGCCCGACTCTTCAACCGTCGGCACATCCGCCAGCAACGACGAACGCTTGGCCGTCGTCACCGCCAGCGCCTTCACCTTGCCGTCCTTGATCAACGGCGCCGACGCCGCCAGATTGTCGAACATGAAATCCGACTGACCCGACAACAGCGCCAACTGCGCGGGCGCCGCGCCCTGGTAAGGAATGTGTTCGACGTTGATGCCGGCACGCGCCTTCAGCAGCTCGCCAGACAGATGGCCCGCGCTGCCGTTGCCGCCTGAACCGTAGTTCAGCTTGCCCGGATTCTTCTTGGCGTAGTCGACCAGGTCGGCCAGGGTCTTGATCTTGTTCTTGTCGGCGAACTCAACGTTCATCACCAACACGTTCGGCACCGACGCCACGATCGTCACGGGCGCGAAATCCTTGACCGGGTCGTAGGGCAGGTTCGCGAACAACCACGGGTTGATCGCATGCGTGGCCACCGCGCCCATCACCAGCGTGTAACCATCGGCGGGCGCCTTGGCCACCAGGTCGGCGCCAATGTTGCCACCCGCACCCGAGCGGTTTTCCACGATCACGGGCTGACCCAGCGAACCGCGCACCTTCTCGGCCAACATGCGGGCCATGGTGTCCAGCGGACCGCCAGGCGGGTAAGGCACAACAAAGCGAATCGGCTTCGTCGGGAAATCAGTCGCCTGCGCCAGCGCGGGCGCACCAAACGGCAAGGTAGCGGCCAGCGCCACGGCGCCCTGCAACAAGGCACGGCGGACCGCGCTTCGGGGGGTATTCGTCATGATGTTTTTCTCCTCACTCCAGATCTATGGCGGTCAGTAGCATACCGCAGGGACGAGATTGGCGTAACAAAGAGATACCGGGCGGGGATGCCCTAGTTTGGTCAACCTTGGGCGGGGAGTTCGTGTTTTCTTTTGACCACGCGCGTCATAAACAAAGCGTTTAAACAAGGCGTCAGACTGCAATATCATCGATACCCTCTCCGAGGAAACCGACATGACATCGCAGCCACAACGCTTCCTGGATTATCTCGCCGCTCGTGGCTGGACGGTGCTGCGGACCACGCCCACCTCGACGCCAGCGGCCGCGCCGCGCGACGCGCACGGCTATGGCGCTTTCCTGGCGACATTCACCGAATTGCACAACGCGGACCAGACACGCTGGTTCCTGAGCGCAGCCGACCATGACGGCACGGCGGACAGCGCCTTTCCCTGGCACACCCTGCGCGATATCAGTCTGGACGCAGCGCTGGACGACGCCGGCCGGCAGGCGGTCCTGGACTTCTGGCAACAGCACACGCCGATCTACATGAGCGTTGCCGGCGCGTACGAATTCATGGCCATAGAACGCGACTCGGGCCGCATCGTGCACGGCATCGAGCCGGAATTCGAGGACACGCGCGACGTTGCCCCGAATCTCGCGGCCCTGTTCGAAGACATGATTGCGGGCCGCGCCATGGCGGCGCTTCTGGCGTAACGCCGTATGCAACCGCCTGCGCAGCCCCCTATGCCGCCCGATCCAAAGGCGTATACCCACGACAATATTCCTGCTCACGAAACCTGGTTGGACTGTGCAACCGCAGACAGTGGCCGGCTGCGCGTGGCGTTGCTTGCGGCCGATCCGCAGGCGGCTGCGCCGTTGCTGGCGCGGGCCCGCTCGACTGCCCAAGTTTTGGCCGCGCACCGCAACGCAGCGCTGCATTTCCTATGGCGCGCGGGGCGCGACGGCGGCGAGCCCGACGATCCCCCGGCGGCGTTCCTTGAACACTTCGTCCTATCGGACTTGGTCGTCTCGACCGTCGGCGGCTACGTGCCGCACCTGGCGGCGCGCGACGCGACCTGGTTCATGGATGGCTATTGGCCGTCCATGCAGTTTGCCGCAGACGACGTGCCCATCGCCTGGGTCTGCGAATCCTGACCCAGGCCGTCGCTTTCCGCCGACGTCTTCCGACCCATTGCCGTCCTGGGAGGCGGCTACTTTGGCCGGCAGTTCAGGTGTCGCGCCAGATCAGCTTTCACTCCAACCACTGCGGATTCCAGACAATTTCCCATAGATGTCCGTCGGGGTCCTGAAAGTATCCCGAGTACCCCCCCCAGAACGTTTCATGCGGTGGCTTGACGATCGTTGCCCCTGCCGCACCGGCCTGAGCCATGACAGTGTCCACTTCGACCTTTGATGAGACATTGTGACCCATCGTCATCTGGGTCGGATTGAACGGCACTGTCGTCAATCCTGTGTCATGAGAAATGCTGCTCTGCGGCCAAAGCGCCAAGCGCACGCCGGACTGCAAATCCAAAAACGCAACGGCGCCGTGCTCGAATTCCCTGCCTACAATGCCGTCGCTGGAAAGGCCTAACCCATCCCGGTAGAAGCTCAACGACACGTCAAGATCTTCAACGCCCAGGGTGATAACGGTAACTCGTGGCTTCATGTTCGTGCCTCCGTTTGAATAGCGAGTTTATCGCGGCGGGTTCTGGGTGATGAGGGACGCCTTTCCACGCGGAGCGGTCCTACGTGCGGTCAGGGTGTACAGATTGAAAGCCGAGGCCAACGGTGTCCGAATCGCTTGGAATGCACGCGATGCATAAACGTTGAGACGCTCGCCCGCCGAGGGTTGTGCCGAACTCGCAGTTCAAACAGGTCATTCAGTCCGTACGGCGCTATGACCTTCAATGATTCATCATCGTCCAGGTAAATGCCAACGCAGGTGGCAAACTCTGGCCAAGTGGCCAGCCCATCGTCCAAAGAGTTCAGGGGTGAAACCACTTGACCGAGCGCTTCTGCGAACCACTCATGCACTGTTGCCTGGTTTGTCACTTCCCAAGTTAACGAGGGAAGGAGCAACTGCAGCCGCTCTTGAAGTTCGGCATCCAGAGCTAGAGGCGCTTCGGCATCAAAGTATGCAACGTCCACGTCATCTAAGTTCGAGGGCTCCTGAAAGCCATGCAAACTATCCCATACCAAAGATCTGATGGCCCCTGCACCAATGCACCAGGAGGGCAAACCAAGGCAGCGAACCGCCCGCAGCGCAGCCATCAGTTGCTCAGAGGATTCGACGAGGTCGCATAGTTGCTGCTCATAGCCCGCCCGAACGTTCGTCATCATTTCGCCAGGAACCAGAATTTCGGGTTGCTTGTATGTGGAAACAGCATATCCAGAATCGTCGGCCGACCGCTTCTGGCCGTACGTCGTCTTTTGGAAAACTACGCTCCCGCCCATGATACGGTCGCTTAGTTCTCAGTTCTCAGTTCTCATCAGTGGGGAGCTTTGAATACAGCACGAAGTCCCCAGGCGTTCCTCGTACCATTCGGTAAGAACGCAATAGTCCTTCGCGTCGAAAGCCGCATCGCTTGAGCACGTTCTCCGATTGCGAGTTTGTGTGCAGGACCGTCGCCTGAACACGGACAAAACCGTATGAAGAGAAGGCCCAACGGGTTACGGCGTCGCATACAGCACTCGCGATACCCAATCCCCAATGGGAGGGGGCGATGTCGTAAGCAATCTCGGCCGTTTTGTTGGCGTTTGACACGGTGTGAAATCCAATCGTCCCGATGAGCCGATCCTGTAGTTTGTCGATGATTGCCAGGCGGCGTTCCGAGTCCTCGGATGCAGAATCGAACAAGTCAAACAAGCGAGACAGGTCTTTAGCCGAGCCCAGATTCCAGCTTGTGTGCTGGAACACTTGTGGCAAGGCAAGATAAGAGTACCAATCGTCCGCGTCAGCACGTTCCAGCTGTCGCAGCACCACCGCCGGGTGCCCAGAGTCAGGGGCCACCATGATGCGCATCCATCACTCCCTTGTTGAGCCGTCCCGCGTCTATTGTGTACACGGCGATTCTAATGAAATTCCGGCATGCACCACGCTGTCGGGTAGAAGCGGTCGGAGCGGTACGGCTGCTTCCGACCCAAATCTGTCTCTCGTAAGAGTTCAAAGTTGGTCGTAACAAGTCTCCAAATCAGAATTTCCAGTGTTCCTCGACCTGATAAAGCGGCTTGCCAGCCATTAGTAACTTGATAGCATCTATGTGGGCTACGTAGTCAGCCTCAGAAAAATTAGTCCACCGCGGATTACTCTTTTGCGCGGCGAGAAATGCTGAACGAGCCTCAAACATACATTTGCGGTTTTTCGACAGAAAGGTGCGTAGCCCTTTGAACAGTTCGTAGTCTAGCGGTGGATGGAGCAAGGCAACGTTCGGATGATGATGATGACCTCCGCAGACTAATATCGTTTTTAAGTAGATATTGACCAGCTTTTGAGCGCGGCCAAAGGAAAAATCGCGGATCCCCAGATGCACAGCTTCCGACTCGATTTTCTTCATAAAGCTCATCTGCCATTCATCGACGTCTTGGCCAATGTCCTCTGGGCCGGCTACCTGATCTAGGCCACTTACCTCAATCAGTCTAAAAGCCAGAGAGCTACCACCGCCTGCTAGACCACGGCCATACGCGGCCGCAGCGCACCACCTGGCGTACATGTCTTTGTGTTTCTCGATGGAATACTGAGTTGATGATATAGACATGCTGCTTTTACTCACGAACAGTTGAGGTATGCATTTTTTCGATAAGCTTCTATAGCTCATGTGCCTTGAAATGTCGGCTCCTGGCCGGAGGTGACCCATGCTGATGCCCGCTCCGACCCGGTGCGGGCGTCCGCCGAAAAATTAACCGCGCGTCATCGTTGAGGTTATGCATCTTCAACGCATGCGTTCGACGCCAACCGCTTTTTCTACACCCTCCACCTTCATTTTGTATCCTCCACCGCTACGGTAGATAAGTACCTTTGGCATGAACGCGTAATGGTAGTGATAGTGGTATTCGGTTTGCTGCCAAATCTGGCTGTTCATAAGTTTGACAATCGTCTCTCCTTCCCAGCCATCAAATTGGCCATCGATTTGTGATTCGATGACGGATGAGGTTGGAGCACCTGCGGCACCACTTGGTTTCGAGATTTGCGCCGCCTTCTTACCTGCTTGCTCTCCAATTTGATAGACCTCTAGAAGTAGCTTCGCTACTTCGGCCCGCTGTTGAGCCGACAGCTTGTCAAAACCGAGCTGCTTCTGTCTATTAGCAGACACCAACTGGTCAAGAGCTGTCTGAGCGCTGGCGGTGCTAAATGTCGTGAAGAAGACAGCAATAAGAAATAGACGAATTTTCCAGAACATCAGGTTTCCCCAAAACGTAGAATTTTGAATGAGCAGGCGGCAGAAAATAGGTGCGTCGATCGCCCGCGGCGCGCAGCACCGACCTCGGCCAGTGGCTGCAGGTGATCAAGCACCAGGTGCGCGAGCCGGCGCACGTCGTCGTGCACGTATTGCTGCGCCAAGTGCGCCAAGAAGCGGTGGTACTCCGAGACGATGCTTGCCATGCGGCCCTCTCTACACAGAAAGACGCTTTGGATGGCGTCCTTGGCGATACTCATCGGCCGCCCACGCCCTGGCGGCGGGTGGATCGTGCTTCCCTTCGCAGTTATGGCGTGTGGAAGTTCTTTGCAAAATAGTCGATGACCCTGGCCGCCTGCGTCCCCTGGCGGAAGCGCTTCTGCTCGTCGAAATCGATCGAGGGCAGCATGTGGATCAGCTGGTGGTCGGCATACATCGCCATCACCTCCCGTGCGTCCAGCGCCCCGGCACGGTGTCCCGTGAGCGTGTTCGCCGCCTCGATGGCCGCGCCGATCATCACGTCCGCCAGCTGCACAGCGGGACTGTTCCGGGAGTCGACCTGCGTTACCGACTGGAGCTTGAGCGGGAAGGTGATACTGGCGATCTCCGACTGGCGGAACGTGACCTTTTCCTCGTGGCGGATGTAGCGCTGCAGCAAGTCATGGTAGGTGACCAGGTTCTTCGACTGGTCGTGCTCGACCCGATACGGACCGTCGGCCATGACCTCCATCCGGCTGACCAGGGACTGCAGCACCACCAGGGCGGCATCCGTGCTGACGCCTGGCGTGGCGATCGCTCGCAGGCACTCTGGGGCGGCGAACTGCGCCAAGGGCCCCAGCGCTTCCGGCAGTTCCTGCCAGCGCGAGGCACGCGCAGCCTGGACCAAGTCGACGAGCGCCGCCGGGTTCTTCTCCTTTACCGCGCGCTGGAAGCCCGCCAGCAGGCGGTCGAGAGCGCCTCGCCCAAGCAGCGTTGGCCCCACCGTGTACAGCAGGGATGCCAGCGAGTAGTTCTGCCCGTCCTCGTAGAAGTCCATCCCGCGCTCGTAGTAGAACGGCTCGACGGCGTAATCCAGGAACATCAGCAGCAACAGGTAGCGCTTGTCGCAGACGTAGGTCACGCACTTGTGGTGGCCCAACAGGTCGCGTTGCAGCGCCATCAGGCGGGGGCGGTTGGCCGGCCGTCGCGCCAGGGCCCGGTACTTGAGCTCGTCCGCCTGCAGCTTCGGAAAGTGCTCGCGGATCAGGCGCTTGGCCTCGGCGTCGTCAATGGCGATCGCCGTCGCGCCTTGAAACCTCTGCTCCGAGTTCAGCAGGTCAAAGCCTGTGTAGCCGCTTTCATCGATTCGGAAGCACTCCAAGTTCCAGCCCCCTAAAGCAAGACGGATGCAAATGATGAGACGGTCAGTAGAGACTTCGGACATGGTGCAAAGACCGCTATGGCCGACCATGATCGTCGCATACCGACCAGTAGCCGATATTCTTCAAGCCGGAAAAATCAACGCTGATGTTCAACGGTTGTCGTAAGCAGCAATGACGCATTAGCCAGGAAACAGCCCCATTTGGCCGTCTATTTCGAGGGGAGTGACTTTCTCCACGATGAGCGTAGGCCTACGATCTGCGACAAAACGATTTTTGGCGTGGCGAGTGATTTTCCCCTCAACTTTGCAGTGCAAAAATAGCGCGGCTTTGTACTGGCGAATATTCCCGTGCGCTGGCACGCAATTGATGACGTGACCCATATACTCCAGGCCAACCGAGTTAGATGCTTCGCTGCCACGAATGAGGCGACCTTCCAATTTCGCTTCTGCCCCATGATGTAGCTCCGGAAATAGAAGCGCCTCTTCGTATTCGTCTTCCTGCGATTGATTGAAAAGAGATTTTTCTTCTTCGACGATGGTCACTTCCTCAACACCGGCCGCCCTAACGACTCCAATGGTTAGAACTCGATCAGCTCGAATCACAGAAGTCATTTTTACAAGTAGACGAGGCGGGAGTTGTTGATACCAACGAAAGTACTCGATGGGGATCGACAGCTCGTCGCCGTTGTCATTGGCTACCAGAACGGTGTCAGTTCCGAGTGACGGCTCGATGCGCACGCGATCCCAGTTACGAGAGCGTCGAGTGTGCTTTATGAGCTTAGCAAGAGTCTGAAGAGCTGACATCGATCTCTTGAGGATGTCTTTTAGGCCGAGGTCTTTGAAATCGTTTTCGGCAAGTTTTTCACCAGCTTTCTTTGCATAACCGAGCGCGAATGCTCCACCGATGGCAGCACTAGCAACAACTACTGCTTCCCATGAGCCAGTGCGAGTTTGCACTGGAACATCGTATTGAAATGTGGAGAAGTCTGGAGACTGCTGCGAGTTGAAGAAGCGGACGGCCTCATCAAGCCCAACGAGGGCGGATCCGGCGCTACCTGCATCAATTACGCCATCTATAAGAGTCTTACCGGAGTACTTGACGAACCCAAGCTCTTCGTATTGTTCTGTTTCGACTGGCACCGAAGCTCCCTTTGCTGGCTAACTACAGATTGAATCTAGTCATGCTCATCGGACAACAATTGTTTGCGTGTTGGTTGTAGGCCAACCCAAAAATTTCCAGATCGGTCAGCTGCCCGCTCCTGGCTGGACAGCGACAATCCACATAGATGTGCTGTCCGATTGTAAGCAAACCTTACGTTTCTGTCTGCTCTGCGATTTCCAGCGCGTCGTCGACTTCTATGCCGAGGTATCGCACCGTGCTTTCTAACTTAGTATGTCCAAGAAAAAGTTGGACTGCGCGAAGGTTCTTCGTTCGCCGGTAGATCAGCGTGGCCTTTGTTCGGCGCATAGTGTGCGTGCCATACCGCAGGGTCTAAACCGATCGACGCGATCCAACCCGCAACGATGCGTGCGTACTGGCGCGTAGAAAGATGCGGCGACTTGGC
Source organism: Achromobacter sp. LC458 (assembly GCF_001005835.2). NCBI lineage: Bacteria > Pseudomonadati > Pseudomonadota > Betaproteobacteria > Burkholderiales > Alcaligenaceae > Achromobacter > Achromobacter sp. LC458. The sequence continues at coordinate 24,976 of NZ_LBHW02000030.1, read as the reverse complement.
TACCCTGCTTGGAAATAGATAGTTGTCTGAAGCGAGGCGCGCCGCATCTATACAAGCAGCCACCGACTGTCGTGTCAGTTCGGCAACTTCGAACTGTACTGGCCGATGCGTCTTGCGCTGCATAACGATAGCGCGCGAGTAAGCGCTCTTCCCTTGTGAAATGTCGCAAACGCGCAAGTTGACCAAATCGCAACCACGTAATTTGCTGTCGATGGCTAGATTGAATAGAGCCAGATCCCGCACCTTTTCAGCTAGCTGCAGCCGTATACGGATTGCCCAGGTTTCTCTTAGCTTCAACGGAGCCTTTTGGCCAACAAGACTCCCCTTGTTCCAAGGGAAGTGCGGTTTTTCTTCATCGAGGTCCGGTTTTATGGAATTCTCCTTCGATGAAAGGAATCCCATTTTCACTAACAAAAAGGACGCTTACGGCCCTAGCAGTCGTTCACGAGCCCGGTTCTTCTTCCGACTATAGGCTTGGTTGTCAGCCGGCCCCCACAACGATATGCTTCATTCAGAACAAGTGGTTGCGCCAGAAATTCTAGGCGTGATCGCGTACGTGGACCCACGGGTCCGCCTATTCAGTGTTTAGGGGACAAGAACCGCATCATGGCGAATCGACCACCACTTACAGACGCTATCGTTGTGGCAGTTTCTCAGCTGGTAGACGATTCTCAAGGCGACCGGCGCGACCCAGCGCACTCGGATATCGAATTCCAAATCGACAAAGCCGGCTTGGCGTCTGCTGATCCGGGGCGCGCAAACGGAAAACCAGTCGGAAAATCCAAGCGTGTGCGTGGAGTCTTAAGTTGGGCGCTTTCGAATAACCTTGCTGCCGGAGAAACACTTGTAGCTGGTCTTGTTGCCACGGTTCAAGGCCACGGAGGGTTCCGCGAAACCTCCACCAACTACTGCGGCGCTGAGGCTGTTGCAAATCTTGCCTCGGCTTTCACCACACAAGGGTGGGACCTATTGCCAGACGGATCACTTCAGGCAAAGGTCCTTGATTCCCTGAGCGGTAAGGAACGTACTGCTGCATTGCGCACGTACGCAGATCGTGCACGCCGAGGAGCCTTGGACAGTCCGCTTCTTGCTGGAACGGCCAAAGACCTACTTGAAGCAACAGCTGCCCACGTGCTCGTTCAAAGGTGGGGTAGTTATCCGAGTACGTCGAACTTTCCGACACTGTTAGGGCAAGCGTTCTCCGCCCTCGGTTTGGCAACCCCAGGTGATGCCGTTGTTTCAGGTGAGCCTGCGCATAAGCGTATGGAACGCGCCGCATATGAGCTCGCCTGTGCCTTAAATGCGCTCCGCAATAAGGAAGGCACGGGGCACGGTCGGCCATGGATAAGCGGGATTACACTGATGCAGGCCACATTTTCTGTGGAGTCCATGGGCAACATTGCATCGCTGATGCTGGATGCTTTGAGTCCATGAAATTGTCCTCTGATATTTCGCTGTAACTGACTGTCATCCCGCTGCGCAGGCTGTCGCCGGCGGAGCTCAGGCGTTGACCGTCCGCTCATGGCCGGAAGCGGCCAAGTGAATCAAGTATCACAGGCAGCATTTCGACGGAACTTGTGGCCGCGTTAAAGCCCCGTTAGCATCGGCTCACCTGCATTCCCGTTCTGCGCCCACATCCATGGCGGAAACCACCGTGAGCGAACCCGCCGCCATTAACAACGGTGTCAGACTCCGATTTCGATATGCCTCGCACACAAAATCACGGATAAGCCCGGGCGCTTACCGTCAACCGCCATAGCACTGCGCGTAAATAAAGTCGACCAGGCGCTTGTCTGAGGCATCCTGTGGCGTGGACGGCTCGACTTGGAAATGCCCGAACATATCGTCGTTGCAGATCCGCACGTTCTTGCGCTGCGTACCTTCCTGCAATACGCAGGAGCCGCCAAAACTGTGATTACTCCCAGCGGCGCCAACCGGTAGATCTATCAGCCGGCTACAACCGATGATCCGGCCGTTTTGCTTCTGATGCGCCAACGATTGGTTGAACGATTCAACACGGGAGTTGGGATCACGAATCGGCACAACATTCACGCATTCGCCACTAACGGTTTGGTTGCCCGGCAGCTTGCAGTCTGAGTACGCCTCGCCATTGGCAATATGTTCCTCATTACGCGCCAGCATGGCGATTCGGGTTGTGTATGCTTGCTGCAGGCAGGCGCTGTCTTGACAAATGTCACGAGCGTATTTGATCCAGTTGCGCTGTTCTTTCCCCAGCTCTTTCTTGCCATAGGCATCGGTTGCGGCTAGTGCTGTTTCATAGGCGCCTTGCAATTTTCCATCCAGCGCGGATGTCTCGGCATCGCTACAGATCAACCTTTCGGTAGTGCCCGCGGCCTTGTTGCAATCAAAACTAGCGGCTTGGGCGCTAGTCCATAGCGTTGCAAGGCCCAACGTAAAGAGAAGCTTCATCGCAGGTGTATACCGTGTCTTCGGTGCGTAAGCGGGCGGGCGTGTTGAATGCGGCTGGGTCATGATCCTATCTTCTCAAGTTGTATGTCGATGATGTCTTGCGTACAGCACAACACATCTCCCTCGTGACACGTCAAATCAGCTTAACTGGGCTAATGCACATCTCTGGGCTTGTGATCTTGTCGCAGGACCATCAGAGGCATTCTTATTCCCAATACCCGGCTCAGTTTTTAACAGATCTAAGCGGACGCCTGTGCCTTTAGCAACTAAAGCGGCGGCTCCATCACAATCATCTTGGATGATCCTTCATTAACGTCGCTTATGAAGTTCATTCAACTTGAGATTTCGTTCGCTGAAGTTGGCATGGTCTGGTACAGCCTCCAATACAAGAGCTCGGTCCGATGCTCGTCAGCTCCTGGCCGAAAACTGCCAAGTGAATGAAGTCTCACAGGCAGCATTTCGACGGAACTTGTGGCTGCGTTAAAGCCCCGTTAGCATCGGCGCACCTGCATTCCCGTTCTGCGCCCACATCCATGATGGAACCCACCGTGACCGAACCCACCGCCATTGAAGTGTCAGGCGAAGCCGCATCGCATAAGGGAAAATTTTTCCTGATCGACGCCAGCTTCTTGGGAAACGGCAGGGTTCCCGGCATAGAAATTGCCAACGAACAGACGCTGATCGATCCGGGGATGAATGTCGTCTCGCGTCCTAATGGAATGCCAGATCAGTATCCGGAGCGTCCGCACCTGGTTCATGTACCCGAGAAAGGCGGAATGCCACGCGATCTGGAAGAGCTCGCTGGCATATGGATTGTGTCGGAGCCGTTGAAGCAACTGTTTGAGCAATTGGACGCCGAGGCGTTTGCCTTTGTGGCATGCGACTTCAGCCTTGCTGACGGCAGCCCCGGTCCTCAGTACTACCTTGGCAATGTGCTGCGCAGACTCGATGCCCTGGATGAAGCCGCTTCTCGCGTGCGGATCAAGCTCGACCGCAATTATCAAACAGGCCAGGACGAGAAGCTCTATAGCCTCGTTGGCGGAGCCAGCTTGGTGTTCAAACAGGATGTTGTGGGAGACGCCCATATCTTCCGCCAGGATCGCATGGGAGCCCCTCCTATCTGCGACCGCGCGATGTTTGATGCATTGAGTGCGGCCAACTTCTCCGGCGTACGGCTGCGCGATGTAGCCGATATTTAGAGCTGACACGGGAGCGGAGGGTTATGGCCGCTGCGCGGCCACAAGCGGCCCTTAGCGGCAAGGTAAGCGGCCAGGTAAGCGGCCAGGGTCGGATGTCGGTGCGGTGACGCGTATGCTCGCTTTGGCCGAAACCGCCCGCATATCGAAGTGCCGCAGCGCTACACACTACGCCCTTAACGCATCGAACTCCCACCGACCCAACCCGCGCTTCATCAGCCCCCGCATACCACCCCAAAAAAAACACCCCAACAGTCGGACCTAAATCCGACTCTTGGGGCGCTTACCGCAAACGACTTTCCTAATCTTCAGCCGATCAATGCAAGATCTGGCTCAAGAACAGTTTCGTTCGTTCGTTCTGCGGATTATCGAAAAATTCATCCGGGTTGTTCTGTTCGATGATCTCGCCGCGGTCCATGAAAATGACGCGGTTGGCGACCTTGCGGGCGAAGCCCATTTCGTGGGTTACGCAGATCATCGTCATGCCGCTTTCCTGGGCCAGCGACACCATTACGTCCAGCACTTCCTTGACCATTTCGGGGTCAAGCGCCGAAGTGGGCTCATCGAACAGCATGATCTTGGGGTTCATGCACAGCGACCGGGCGATGGCCACGCGCTGTTGCTGGCCGCCTGACAGCTGGCCGGGGAATTTCTTGGCTTGTTCCGGAATGCGTACGCGTTCCAGGTACTTCATGGCCGTGGCTTCGGCTTCCGCGCGCGGCTTCTTCAGTACCCACATGGGGCCCAGGGTCAGGTTTTCCAGCACGGTCAGGTGCGGGAACAAGTTGAAGTGCTGGAACACCATGCCGACGTCCTTGCGGATCGTCTCGATGTGCTTCAGGTCATTTGTCAGCTCCGTGCCGTCCACAATGATGTGGCCTTTCTGGTGCTCTTCCAGACGGTTGATGCAGCGGATCATCGTGGACTTGCCCGACCCCGAAGGGCCGCACACCACGATGCGCTCGCCTTGCGCCACGTCCAGATTGATATTGCGCAACACGTGGAACTGCCCGTACCACTTGTTCACGTCCTGCATACGAATAATGGCATCCGACATGCCTGTACTCCCGTAAATATCGCTGTGCGCGCCCACCGGCAGGCGGGCGCGCGCCAGTGGCTAGCGTTTGTGATCAGTCGCAAGACGTTTTTCAAGCGCCTGACTGTACTTGGACATGGAAAAGCAGAACACGAAGTAGATCGCCGAGATGAACAGGTAGGCCTCTACGCCAAATCCGCGCCATGCCGCATCTGACAAAGCCGCCTTGGCTGCCAGCGTCAAATCGAAGATACCGATGATGACGACCAGCGACGTGTCTTTGAACAGCGCAATGAAAATGCTGACCAGCGGCGGAATCACGATTTTCAGCGCCTGCGGCAAGATGATCTTGCGCATCTGCTGCCAGTAGTTCAGGCCCAGCGAATCGGCGCCTTCGTACTGCCCTTTCGGGATCGCCTGCAAGCCGCCACGCACCGTTTCCGCGATGTAGGCCGCGGCGAACATGATGATGGCGATCTGCGCGCGCAGTAGCTTGTCGATCGAAAAGCCTTCCGGCAGGAACAAGGGCAGCATCACCGACGACATGAACAGCAGGCTGATCAGCGGCACGCCACGAATCAGCTCGATGTACACGACGCACAGCGCCTTGATGGCGGGCATCTTCGAGCGCCGGCCCAGGGCCAGCAGCACACCGATGGGGAACGCAAAGGCGATGCCGAACGTGGATAGGATCAGCGTCAGCGGCAGGCCGCCCCAGCGGGCGTTCTCGACGTAGGTCAGGCCGAACACGCCGCCCCACATCAACAGCGCCACGGCGGTCAGGCCGACGACCCAGATGACCGCCAGCTTCCAGTTCCAGAAACGACGGATGCCGCTGCAAACAATGACCGCCACCAGGATGATGGTGGCGATCAGCGGACGCCATTGCTCGTCGAACGGATACGTGCCGAACAGGATCAGCCGGTGCTTCTCGATGATGAACGCCCAGCAGGCGCCACCGGAAGCGCGGCATTCCTGGGCGTTGGCGGCGTTGAAGTCGGCCTTGAAGAACGCCCATTCCAGCAGCGCCGGCACCGACATCAACAGGAACCACGCCAGCAGTACCGTGATCAGGATGTTCAGCGGCGACGAGAACAGACGGGATCTTAGCCAGGGCCACGCGCCCACGTGGGTGCTGGGCGGCGGCATGGCTTCGGTGGGGGTATGCGTAGTGCTGCTCATCTCAACGCTCCACCAGCGCGATGCGCTTGTTGTACCAGTTCATGAATATCGAGATCGACAGGCTGACCGTCAGGTACGCGCCCATGATGATGAGGATGCCCTCGATGGCCTGGCCCGTCTGGTTCAGCGTGGTGTTCACGACCGACACGATGTCGGGGTAGCCGATGGCGACCGCCAGCGAGCTGTTCTTGGTCAGGTTCAGGTACTGGCTGGTCATCGGCGGGATGATCACACGCAGCGCCTGCGGCAGAATCACCAGGCGCAGCACCTTGGCGCGCGGCAAACCCAGCGAACCGGCGGCTTCCCATTGGCCGTTGTTGACGGCCTGGATGCCCGAGCGCACCACTTCGGCAATGAACGCCGACGTGTAGATCACCAGGCCCGCCAGCAACGCGGCGAATTCCGGCGACAGCGTCAAGCCACCCGAGAAGTTAAAGCCCTTCAACGCCGGCATGTCCAGCGTCAACGACGCGCCGCTGACCAGCCAGCCGATGAACGGCAGGCCGATGAGCAGACCGATGGCCCAGCGGCCCAGCGGGAACATGTGGCCGGTGGCTTCGTGGCGCTTCTTGCCGTAGTGGCCAAGAAAGATGATCGCGACGATGGCAAGGCCCAGGCCCGCCAGCATCCAGTCCAGCGAGTTGCCTTCCAGGCCGGGCACTTTCAGGCCCCGGTTGGAGATGAACACGCCGGGAAGCGGGTTGTGCGCCTGGCGCGGACCCGGCATGTTTTCCGTGATCAGCGCGTACCAGAAGAACAGTTGCAGCAAGAGCGGCACGTTGCGCATCACTTCGACGTAAACCGAGGTGATCTTGGCGACGAGCCAGTTCTTGGACAAGCGGCCGATACCGATCAGGGTACCGAGGATGGTGGCCAGCACTATGCCGATGACGGCTACGCGTAGCGTGTTGAGCAGGCCGACCAGGATGGCGCGGCCGTAATCATTGGCGGGGGTGTAGGCGATGGCGGTTTCACCGATCGCAAACCCGGCTTCACGGCTTAGAAAACCGAAGCCCGTGGCGATGTTGCGCACGGACAGGTTATGCAGCGTGTTGGAAACCAGGAACCACACGGCCCAGGCTACCGCGGCCAGCGCAAGCACCTGGTAGACCACGGAGCGCACTCCGGGATCATTCCAGTTCAGCCGCCGGCGAGGAGCCGAAATTGGGGCGTTTCTATTGGAAGTCGTCATGATGAATCTACAGAAGTCGTACACCGGGTGGCAACGCCGGCAAGGCCACGCCCCCCACTCCTGCCGCCCGCTCGGTGGCGGGCTAGGCAAAACGGAGCGCTAAGGCTCCGTTTTGCCGGGCAGCCGTGTGTTAGCGCACCGGCCAGCCGTACATCAAACCGCCTTGCTTGTACGACGCGTTCAAACCACGCTCCAGCTTCATCGCGCTGTTCTTGCCCAGCGTGTTTTCGAAGCTTTCACCGTAGTTGCCCACGTTCTTGATGATGTTGTAGGCCCACTTGTCGTCCACGCCCAGGTTCTTGCCCATGCCCGGGGTCACGCCCAGGATGCGCTGGATGTTGGGGTTGGGGCTCTTGGTCATTTCATCGACGTTGGCCTTGGTGATGCCGTATTCCTCGGCTTCCAGCATGGCGTTCAGCGACCAGCGCACGACGTTGAACCATTGCTCGTCGCCCTGGCGGACCATGGGGCCCAGCGGCTCCTTGGAGAAGTCTTCCGGCAGGATGACGTACTTGTCCGGGTTCTCGAGCGTGGTGCGCGTCGAAGCCAGTTGCGACTTGTCGGTCGTGAAGGCGTCGCAGCGGCCGGCCGAGAAGGCGCGGATGATTTCGTCGTACTTGTCGATCACGACCGGCTTGAATTCGATTTTCTGGCCGCGGAACCAGTCAGCCAGGTTCAGTTCGGTGGTCGTGCCCGGCTGCACGCAGATGGTGGCGCCGTTCAGTTCCTTGGCGCTCTTGACGTTCAGGTCCTTGGAGACCATGACGCCTTGCGAGTCGTAGTAGTTCACGCCCACGCCGATCAGGCCCAGCGTCGTGTCGCGGGTCAGCGTCACGGTGGTGTTGCGGGTCAGCACGTCGACTTCGCCCGATTGCAGCGCGGTGAAGCGTTGCTGCGTGTTCAAAGGCGTGAACTTGACCTTGGTGGCGTCGCCGAACATGGTCGAGGCGATGGCGCGGCACATGTCCACGTCGATGCCCTTGTATTCGCCCTTGCTGTCAGCAATCGAGAAACCCGGAATGCCCGTTGAAACCCCGCATTGGACAAACCCTTTCTTTTTAACGTTATCGAAGGTCGCGCCCGCATTGGCAGCCGAGGATGCGGCAAACAGTGCAGCGCCAATTGCAGCGAGTTTCAGTACTTTCATCGTGATCTCCGTGTGGGACAAATCGAGCCTTGCATCGACCGGGTTGGGCCGACGCATGGGGCGGATGGTAGCGTCCACGCAGCGGCCGGCACATCCGGGAATTCCCTTGAAATTTAGGGACACTGGCGAAATCAATCGGCGTTTTCGTTCGAAAACGGGGACGCCTTTTTTCGATTGCACAGGGTCCGAAGATGCGTTTGTTTCGTTCTGCTCAAAACGTGTCCATCCGGTCACACCGAAACGCTTTTTCACAGCCCGGGCACGAATCGGCTTACGCCCCGATCCTGTCCCCGAGTTACTATTGCGGCTTCATCCGACAGCCGCCATGATCGAATTCCAGCACGTATTCAAATCATATGGTCGCGGCCGAAATATCCTGGCCGACATCAACTTCCGCGTGAGCGCGGGAGAATTCGTTTTCGTATCCGGGCCGTCAGGCGCCGGTAAATCCACGCTGCTCAAGTTGATCGGCGGGTTGGAGCCCGCCAGCCGCGGGTCCATCCAGGTCAACGGGCAACGGCTGGACAAGCTGCCTGCCCGTGCGCGCCCTTACCTGCGCCGCGCCGTGGGCGTCATCTTGCAGGACACGCACCTGTTGTTCGATCGCAGCGCGTTCGAAAACGTGATGCTGCCGCTGGCGGTGCAGGGTCACCCCTGGGATTCGGCCGCCGCGCGCGCCCGCGCCGCGCTGGACAAGGTCGGCCTGTCGGGTAAAGAAGACCTGAACCCCATTGAATTGTCCGGCGGTGAACAGCAGCGGCTGGCGATTGCGCGGGCCATCGTGAACCGGCCCGCCATCCTGATCGCCGACGAACCCACCGCCAACCTTGACCATGACAACGCGCAGCGCATCATGAACGTGTTTCGCGATTTCAACCGCGTGGGCGTCACGACGCTGATCGCTTCGCACGACCAGGGACTGATGGCGCGCTACGCCACGCGCACGCTGCGCATTGACCCGGGCAAGTTCGCCGATTCGCACGGCCCGTCGCAACCGCCCGACGCCGGGCAACCCACCGCCGCCACGCCGCGCACCGGCAGCCGCGCCGAACCGGGCATGGGCTTTCCGGGAGAACCGGCATGAACGCCTGGCTGCGGCAACACCGCTATGCGTTGATGGTCACCGTGCGACGTCTGGCCAAACAACCATTTTCGTCCTTGGCCAACCTGCTGGTGATGGCGCTGGCGCTGGCTTTGCCCTTGCTGGGCAGCGCCATCCTGGTGTCCGTGCAACCGGTGGCGCGCGAAATGTCCGTCACGCCCGAAGTCACCGTGTTCATGCGCGTGGACGCCCCCGCCGGCGCGGCCGCCGATGTGGCCAAGCGCATCAAGGACGACTACCAGGCCGACGTGCGCGCGGTGCGCGTGGTGGGGCGCGACGCCGCCCTTGCCGACCTGCGCGCCAACCCGGCGTGGCAGCAGGCGCTGGCCGTCCTGCCCGGCAACCCGCTGCCGGACGCCGTGGTCGTCACGCTGGCCGATGGCGACAACCTGGCCGGACGCGCCGACAAACTGGCCGCCGACTGGAAGCAATGGAACCACGTTGACCTGGTGCAGCTTGATAGCGCCTGGGTGCAGCGGCTGGAGGCCATTCTGCGCTTTGCCCGTATCGGCCTGGGCTTTTTGGCAGCCTGCGTGGCCGTAGTGGTGCTGGCCACGGTGTTCAACACCGTGCGCATGCAAGCGCTGTCGCAACGCGAGGAAATCGCCGTCGCCCGGCTGGTTGGGGCCACGGAATCCTTCGTGCGGCGCCCGTTCCTGTACCTGGGCGCACTGTCCGGCGCCGTGGCGTCGCTGCTGGCGATCGGCGTATCGGCCATCGCGCTGTCGCCCTTGAACGAGGCGCTGCTGGGGCTGGCCCGCAGCTACGGCGCCGAGTTCGCGCTGCACCTGCCCGGCACGCCGGTGCTGGTGGCTGCCGTGGTGGCATCGGCCGCACTGGGCGCCTTGTCGGCGCGCTGGTCGGTCACGCGCAGCACCCGGTTCTAAAACCGCCCTGCCCAATCTCTAAAGCTACGTATAAAGCCGGAACGTCCCCGTGATCCGGGGAAAGACCGCGCGCGCGCCTGTGTACGATGATTTCCAGGCGTCGTTGCTGACGCCCGCCCGCGCCGCGGCGTCATACGCGTCGTGGCGGGTCGCCGCCATGGAGGCAAAGCGCGTTATGAATCAGGGACGTATCGTTCGCCGCCGTTACAAGCATTTCCCCCGTTGTCTCGCGGGATATGTAAGAATAAAGCGAAATTTTTCTATACTTTTTGAAACATTCAACGTTTTGCCGAGCACCGTCCTTCGTGTCCCAATCGCCGTTCTTGCCTGATAAGTCCCATGGTCGCCCGTCTTGAAGCCCGTGCAACGCGCCACTATTTCGATAGCGCGTTCCAGTGTCAGGCGGTGAAGGTACTCCCCAACGAGTACTACGTCACCGACGAAGACCTGATGATTTCGACCGTACTCGGGTCGTGTGTTGCCGCCTGTATTCACGATCCGGTTACCGGCGTGGGCGGCATGAACCACTTTATGTTGCCGGAAGGCGACATGCAGTCGCCCGCCTCGGCGACGATGCGCTACGGCGCGTTCGCCATGGAAGTGCTGATCAACGAATTGCTCAAGGCCGGCGCCGTGCGCGACCGCCTGGAAGCCAAGGTGTTCGGCGGCGGCGCGGTGCTTAGCGCCATGCAGCAAATGAACATCGGCGAACGCAACGCCATCTTCGTCTTGAACTATCTGAAGATGGAAGGCATTCCGGTCAAGGGCAAGGATCTGGGCGACGTGCACGCGCGCCGCATCAATTACTTTCCCCGCGATGGCCGCGTGATGGTGCGCAAGATGGCGCCGCACCACCAGCGCGCCGAAGAAATCATCGCCAAGCGCGAACAGGCCGCCGCCCAAAGCGTGCAAGCCAAGACGCAAACCCCGCAACGCGTGGAACGCTTCACCCGCCCTGGCGTCGAGCGCTTCGATGCGCCCGCCCGACCGGGGGTGGAACGATTCGACAAGCCGGCGCGACCCGGCGTGGAACGTTTTGATCGCCCGGCACGCCCGGGCGTCGAACGCTTCGACACCGCGCTGTCGCGCCTGCGCAAGTCGGAAAACACCGGCAGCTGAGCCATCGCCCGACGCGTGTCCGAAAGCGCGGGGCGAGGGGCGCTCGGCGCAGGTTGGACGGCGCAGGTCGGACGGCGAACGGCAGCAGCAGACCGCAGACGGCGCGCCTACAATCGGCGCATGTCCACCGTCCGCCTTTTCTACGCCCTGTGGCCGTCACCGCAACTGGCAGCATCGCTGGCCCAGTGGGCGCAAGCCGCCCGCCCCGCTTGCGGCGGCCGCGTCATGCGCACCGAGACGCTGCATCTGACCCTGGCGTTTCTGGGACCGGTCGAGGCGCAATTGGCCGACACGCTGGCCGCCGCCACGCCCGGCTATGGCATCGCGCCGGGCGAGGTGCCGCTGGACCACCTGGGCGTCTTCCAGCGCCCGCGCATTCTGTGGTCCGGGCCGCGTGACACGCCGCCCTCGCTGCAAGCGGTGCACGACGATCTGTGGCAACGGTTGGCGGGCTACGGCCTTGCCAAGCCACCCCAACCCTTTCGCCCCCACGTCACGCTGCTGCGCAACATCGAACATGCGGAGCCGCCTCCGCGCCTGCCCGCCGACGCCGCTGACGGCGCCCGGACACCGCTGATCTGGCGCTATGACCGCCTGGTGCTGGTGGCTTCGGAGTCTCTGTCGGGCGGCAGCCGTTACCGGATCGTTGCCCAATCCCGGCCGCTGGACGCATAGCCGCGCTCTGGCACAATCGCTGGGTTGCAACCCCTGGGATCGCCATGATCATCCTGCTGGACCAAGACGGCGTGCTGGCCGATTTCGAACATGCGTTCATCGACGCCTGGCGCGTGCGCCATCCCGATATCGCCCCCATTGAATTCGAAGACCGCAAGTCCTTCCACATCCGCGAGGACTATCCGCCCGAACTTCGCGGCATGGCCGAAGCCATCTATACGGCGCCCGGCTTCATCCGCAACTTGCCGCCCGTGCCCGGCGCCCTGGAGGCCGTGCAGGAACTGCTGGCCTTGGGCATGGACGTGCGCATCTGCACGTCGCCGCTGTCGCAGTTTGAAAACTGCGTGGCCGAAAAGTACTTGTGGGTCGAAAAGAACCTGGGGCGCGACGCCACCGCCCGGCTGATCCTGACCAAGGACAAGACGCTGGTGCACGGCGACCTGCTGATCGACGACAAGCCGCATATCGAAGGCGCCGTGAAGCCGCGCTGGAAGCACATTCTGTTTGACGCGCCCTATAACCGCCAGGTCACCGACCGCCCTCGCGTTACCTGGAAAAACTGGCGCAACGTGCTGGCGGGCGAGCTCTATACGGCGGACGAATGAGTCCGGGCGGCTGCTGTTCAGCCGTCATGATTTAGGACTATTCTGTGTTGGCTGTACCCCCACCCCGGAGGAGCCCGCACCATGAATCTGTACCGTCTGCTCAAGCAGCGAGAAGCCGATCACAAGCCGTTGCGTGTTGCATTGCTGGGCGCCGGAAAGTTCGGCGCCATGTTCATGAGCCAGGCCCCTCGCACGCCGGGCATGCGACTGGTGGCGGTGGCGGATCTGGCGCCCGATCGCGCCCGCGCGGCACTGACACGGGTGGGTTGGCCGGCCACCGCGCTCAATGCCGCCAGCACTAATGACGCCCTGAAAAACGGCAAGGTCTTCTTCAGCGACGACCCGCTGGCCGTCATTGCCAGCCCCGAGGTCGACATCGTCATCGACGCCACCGGGCAGGCCGCCGCCGGCATCACCCACGTGCTGGCCTGCTGCGAATACGGCAAGCACATCATCATGGTCAACGTCGAAGCCGACGCCCTGGCCGGCCCGCTGCTGGCGCGCAGCGCGCGCGAGGCGGGCATCGTCTATTCGCTGGCCTATGGCGACCAGCCCGCGCTGATCTGCGAGATGGTGGACTGGGCGCGCGCCGCCGGCTTTGAAGTCATGGCGGCGGGCAAAGGCACCAAGTACCTGCCGGAATTCCACACCTCGACACCCGACACCGTCTGGCCGTACTACGGCTTCACCGCCGAAATGGTGGCCGCCGGCGACTTCAACGCGCAGATGTTCAACAGCTTTCTGGACGGCACCAAAAGCGCCATCGAAATGGCGGCGGTGTCCAACGCCACGGGGCTCTTGCCGTCACCGTCCGGCCTGCACTTTCCGCCTTGCGGCGTGGACGATCTGGCGCGTGTGCTGCGCCCGCGCGAGGACGGTGGCATCCTGCATCACCGGGGCCAGGTGGAAGTCATTTCATCGCTGGAACGCGACGGCCGCCCGGTGTTTCGCGACCTGCGCTGGGGCGTATACGTGACGCTGGCAGCCGACAGCGACTACGTGCGCCGCTGCTTCCAGGAATACGGGCTGGTCACCGACCCCAGCGGCAACTACACCGCCATGTACAAGCCGTATCACCTGATCGGCCTTGAGCTTGGCATCAGCGTGGCCAGCGTGGGCTTGCGGCGCGAACCCACCGGCGCGCCCGCCGGCTGGCACGGCGACGTCGTGGCCACTGCCAAGCGCGACTTGCAGGCCGGCCAGATCCTGGATGGCGAGGGTGGCTACACGGTGTACGGCCGGCTGATGCCGGCGCGCGATTCAGTCGAAGAAGGCTATCTGCCGCTGGGCTTGTCGCATCAGGTCAAGCTCAAGCATCCGGTGCGGCAGTCGCAGGCGATTCGCTGGCGCGACGTGGAATATGACGAGCGCTCGACGGCGGTGCAGTTCCGGCGCGAAATGGAGCAGACCTTCGCGTAGCGACGGCCGAAAAGGGTGGCCAGACACGGGCGAAGCCAGCGCCGTTGCGCGTCACCGCCGCGCCGCTTACACCGGCGCCGGGCGCTCGGCCTGGAACAAGCGAAGCCGGTCCGCCGCGTTGCGCAGATGCTGTTCGGCGGCGCGGCCGGCAGCGTCGGGGTCCGAGCCTTCGATGGCCACGAAAATGGCCTGATGCTCGCTTTGCACGGCGGCCATCCGTTCGGCATAACGGCGCGCCGTGTTGTTGCGCGCGCTGCGGATCACGCGCCGCACATTCGCTTCCAGATAATCATTCAGCGACACCAGATGCGGGTTGTGCGTGGCCTGCACGATGGCCTGGTGAAACTGGTAGTCCTCTTCGTCGCCCAGCTTGTCGTTGATCAGCGCGTATTCCATGCCAACCAGCGCCTGGCGCATCTTCTTCAGGTCCTGATCGGTGCGCCGCTGCGCCGCGTAGCGCGCGGCCGTGACCTCGATGGACAACATCAATTCCAGGATGTGTTCCAGGTCTTCGGTGTCGCCGGGCGTGGGCGCGGCAATGCGAAACGCGTTGCGCTGAAAGTTGGGGTCCACGAACACGCCGCTGCCCTGCTGCGACGTGATCAAGCCTTCGGATTTCAAGCGCGCCAAGGCCTCGCGCACCACCGCGCGGCTGACCGAATAGGTTTCGGTCAGCTGCTTTTCGGTGGGCAGGCGGTCGCCGGGGGCTAGCACGCCCTGGCGTATCTGTTCGGCCAACGCATCGCCCAAAGCTGCGGAAAGCGAGCTCTTGGGCGGATTGCGCGGCGTGTCCTGATCGTGATTCGTCGACATGGGAAATCGGGAAAAGGTGATGGCGGCGTCCTTCACTTTAAGCGATGTAGATGCCGCCGTTGACCTGCATGACTTCGCCCGTCACGAAACCGGCCAGCGGGGAACACAGGAATGCGATGGATCCGGCGATTTCCTCGGCGGTGCCGAAGCGGCGCAGCGGCGTGCTTTCCAGCAGATGCGTGCCTTTCTGGCCGATCAGGTCGTGCGTCATGGACGTGGCGATGATGCCCGGAGCCACCGCGTTCACGCGGATCTGCGGCGCTAGTTCCAGCGCCAGGCTGCGCGTGAAGCTTTGCACCGCGCCCTTGGACGCGGAATAGGCCGCGTGCGCGTAGCTGCCGCGCTGCGCCGCCAACGAGGTCAGCAGCACAATGGACCCGTTGTGGCGCAGGTGGCGCTGGGCGGCGCGGCATACGTAGAACGTGCCGTCCAGGTTCACGCGCATCAGCGTGCGCCACGCCTCGTCGCTGGTGTCCTTGACCAGTTGTTCGGGATAGATGCCGGCGCAATGCACTAGATGGTCCAGCCCGCCAAAATGCTTGGCCGCCGCCTCGAACACGCGCTCGCATTCATGCGACACCGACACGTCCAGCGCATGTGTGTAGACGCGCTGGCCCGTCGGGTCCAGTTCGGCCGCGATCTCTTCCAACCGCGCGCCGTCGATATCCGTCAGCACCAGCCGGGCGCCGTGGGCGGCCATCAGGCGCGCCGTTGCCAAGCCGATGCCATTGCCCGCGCCCGTGATCGCGGCCACCTGCCCTTCAAATGAAATCATCCTGTCTCCAGCGTGTGTAAGTGGGCGCGCCTTGTGTCTCGGCCGCCCGGCACTGTGATTGAACTCCTCAATCCGCCGCTTGACACGAGAAAAACGCTTGCCCTATTATTTATCAGACAACTTAATAAAGTTACCTGACAACTTATCCGGAAAGCGTAAATCAAGTCGCGTTTTCAGGCAAGCCAGTCAGAAAAAACAAAGGCCGAAGCGCCGCAAAAACAGGACGGAGACAACAGGGCGGACACCCCCGGCAGCACGACGGTGTTCGTCCCCATCTTGCGATATCCCCTTCCCCGATTTGCTCGTTCACGGCCATGGAATAGGCGCCACCAAGCGCGCTTGCTAGGGCGGTCGCACGCATCTTTACGTACGCACACACCACTCCCGTTCCACGGAGGAGACACGCATGAAATTGGCTTTCACTACCGGCCTGCTGTGCCTGGCCGGCATCGCCGCATCGGCGCACGCCGCACCCGTCAAGGTCGGGCTGATCGAGACGCTGTCCGGCCCACAGGCCTCGACCGGCCTGATGTTCCGCGCCGCGGTCAAATATGAGCTGGACCGCATCAACGCCGCCGGCGGCTGGAACGGCCAGCCGCTGGAATTGGTCGAGTTCGATAACCAGGGCGGCCCCGTGGGCGCGTCCGACCGTTTCCGCGCCGCCGCCGCCGAAGGCGTGCAGGTGTTGGTGCAGGGCTCGTCGTCCGCCATTTCGGGCCAGCTGACCGAAGACGTGCGCAAGCACAACCTGCGCAACCCGGGCAAGGAAGTCGTCTTTCTGAACGTGGGCGGCGAAGCGCTGGAATTGACCGGCCAGAAGTGCCACTTCTATCACTTCCGCTTCACCACCAACGCCGATTTGCGCGTGAAGTCGCTGGCGTCGGTGATGTCGGCCGACGGCACGCTGGGCAAGCGCGTGTACGCCATCAACCAGAACTATTCCTGGGGCCAGGACATGGAAGGCGCCACCGAGCGCTTTGCCAAGCAGTACGACTATGAAGTGGTGGGCAAGACGCTGCACGAAGTCAACAAGATCCAGGACTTCGCGCCCTACGTGGCGCGCATCCGTTCGGCCACGCCCGACACCGTCATCACCGGCAACTGGTCCAACGATCTGCTGTTGCTGATGAAGGCCACGCAGTCCGCCGGCCTGAAAGTGCGCTTTGCCACCGTGTTCCTGGACCAGGTGGGTAACCTGGCCAACGCCGGCGACGTGGCCCTGGGCCACTACATCGCGCACCCGTACAACATCGAAGCCGCCGGCGACGAAGGCGCCAAGTTCGCCGAGGACTACAAGTCCAAGACAGGCCACTACCCCAGCTACACCGAACCGCAGACCGTCATCGGCGTGCGCTTCCTGGGTGAAGCGCTAAAGCAGGTCAAGCCCAAGGACGGCAAGCTGTCCGTGCCGGACCTGGCGCTGGCGCTGGAAAAGGTCACCTACACGTCTGCGCTGGGCACCTACACGATGCGCGCCGAAGACCACCAGGTGCAACTGCCGATGGTGGTGTCCAAGGTCAGCAAGAACGCCAAGTACAAGGCCGACGGCACCGACATGGGCTTTGAGCCGGTGAAGGTGCTGGCGGCGGCGGACGTGTCCGCCCCGGTGCAGGCCACCTGCAAGATGCAGCGTCCGCAATAAGACGCCAGGCAAGGCGGCGCGCAGCCTGCGCGCTCGCCTTGTTCGTCGCCTGACAAAAAAACGCACCGCCGGCGCGGGCCGGAAAAACAAGGTGCGTAATGGATCGCGCAAGCCACGGGCTTGAGCGCGAAAGAATTATGGAGCGGACATGGAATACTTTACCGTCTCGCTGTTGAACGGCGTGATTTACGGCCTGCTGCTATTCATGGTGTCGGCGGGCCTGACACTGATTTTTGGAATGATGGGCGTGTTGAATTTTGCACACGCCTCGTTCTACATGATTGGCGCATACGCCGCCTACACGCTGACGCCCGTCACGGGTTTCTGGACGGCGCTGGTGCTGGCCACGATCATCTCGGGCGTGCTGGGCATGGGCGTCGAACGCTTTTTCCTGCGCCGTGTGCACAAGTTCGGCCACGCGCAGGAACTGCTGGTGACTTTTGGCCTGGCGTTCATCGTGGCCGAGCTCATCAAGCTGTTCTACGGCGACTTTCCGGTTGATTACCGCGTGCCGTCCTTCCTGAACTTCGCGGCCTTTCGCGTGTTCGATGCGGACTACCCCTTCTATCGCCTGCTGATGGGCGGCGTGTCGCTGGCGATGTTCGCCGTCATCTACCTGTTGCTGTCGCGCACTCGCGTGGGCATTGTGGTGCGCTCGGCCATCTATCGGCCGCGCATGGCCGAAGCGCTGGGCCACAACGTGCCGCTCGTCTTCATGAGCGTGTTCGGCGTGGGCGCGGCGATGGCCGGGCTGGCGGGCGCGGTGGCCGGCGCGTTCTACACCACCAACCCGAACATGGCGCTTGAGCTGGGCGTGCTGGTTTTCGTGGTGGTCGTCGTAGGCGGCCTGGGGTCGCTGGAAGGCGCCATGATCGCCTCGCTGCTGATCGGCCTGATCAGTTCGTTCTCGGTGGGTATCGACGCCAGCCTGGCGTCCCTGTTCGGCCTGTTCGGCGCGGGCGAATGGGCTGAAAGCGTCGGCGGTTTGATGACCGTGAAGATTTCCAGCCTCGCCGCCACCCTGCCCTTCCTGCTGATGCTGGTGGTGCTGCTGGTCAAGCCGTCGGGCCTGAAAGGAGAGCAGGCATGAGCCAGACCCGTATTGCATCCGGCGCGCTGCTGCTGATCCTTTGCGTGGCGGCGTTGTGCGCCTTGCCGTGGCTGCTGCCGCCCGGCCAGTTGGTGGCGGCGGTGCAGATGTTGATCGCCGCGCTGTTCGCCTGCGCCTTCAACCTGCTGGCTGGCCAGGGCGGCATGCTGTCCTTCGGCCACGCCGCGTACTTCGGCGTTGGCACCTTTGCCACCATTCACGCCATGAACGCGCTGGGCGGCGCGGGCTTGTTGCCCACGCCATTGATGCCGCTGGTGGGCGGCGTGGCCGGGCTGCTGTTCGGCCTGGTCGCGGGCTGGTTCGCCACCATGCGTTCCGGCGTCTACTTTTCCATGATCACGTTGGCGCTGGCTGAACTGCTGCACGCGCTGGCGCCGCATTTGAAAGGCGTGTTCGGTGGCGAAGCGGGCGTGTCCGCCATGCGCATGCCGGCCTGGGGTTTTACCTTCGGGTCCGACATCGAGGTCTATTTCCTGGTGCTGGCCTGGGTGCTGATATCGCTGGCCGCGCTGTATGGCCTGACCCGCACGCCCTTGGGCCGGCTGACGCTGGGCTTGCGCGAAAACGCCAACCGGCTGCGCTATCTGGGCTATCGCCCGCATGCGCTCAAGACGATGGTGTTTGCGTTGTCGGCCATGTTCGCCGGCATCGCGGGCGGCTTGCAGGCGTTGAACATCGAAGCGGGTAACTACGTGTTGTTCGAGGTCAAGCTGTCGACCGACGCGGTGCTGTTCGCCTACATCGGCGGCGTCAACGCGTTCCTGGGTCCGGTGCTGGGCGCGGCGACACTGACATTCCTGTCGCAGACGCTGGCCGACATTACCCGTTCCTGGTTGCTGTACCAGGGCATTCTGTTCGTGCTGGTGATGCTGTTCGTGCCGGACGGCCTGGTGGGCCTGGTGCAGCGCGCGGCCAAGTCGCTGCGCGAACGGGGCCTGGCCAACTGGCTGCCGCGCGCCGTCGTGTCCGTGGCTGCCGGCTTGCTGCTGACCGCCGCCACCGTCTTCCTGGTAGAGCTGCTGCAACGCATGTTCGCGCGCGACTACCGCGCGCTGCTGGCCATGAACCCGGATGCGGGCTGGCCCCCCATTGCGCTGTTCGGTCACGACTGGGCGCCGCTGGCTTTGTCTACCTGGCTGGTGCCCTTGGCCTTGTTCGCCACGGGCCTCTTGGCGTGCCGCTGGGCGCTGGCCCTGTGGCGCGACGACGGCGATGCCGCCCCCGTGCTGGAGCCCGCAAAATGAGCCATTCCATCCTGACCCTGACCGACGTGCGCAAGTCCTTTGGCCAAGCGCAGATCATTCGCGGCGTGAACCTGGCCATTGAAGCCGGCGAGCGCCATGCGGTCATCGGCCCCAACGGCGCGGGCAAGTCGACCCTGTTCCACCTGATGTCCGGTTCGTTCGCGCCCACTTCCGGTGACATCAACCTGCGTTCGCGCGCCATCGGCGGCTTGTCCCCCGAAGCCATCAACCGCCTGGGCCTGGCCCGCTCGTTCCAGATCACCAACGTGTTTCCGCGCCTGTCCGTGCGCGAAAACCTGCGCCTGGCGGTGTTGCGCATGCATGGGCTGGTCTACAACTTCTGGCGCCCCATTGCGCGGCACCGCGCTGTCAATGAAGACGTGGACCGCCTGCTGGAAAAAGTGCGGCTGACGGCCAAGCAGCAAACGGCCGCGGGCGACCTGAACTATTCCGAGCAGCGCTCGCTGGAAATCGGCATGACGCTGGCTTCGCGCCCGAAGGTCATTCTGCTGGACGAGCCCATGGCCGGCATGTCGCAACACGAAGTCGATTACACGGTGGAGCTGATCAAGGACGTCACACGCGACTGCACCTTGCTGATCGTCGAGCACGACATGCAGGTGGTGTTCTCGCTGGCCGATCGCATCAGCGTGCTGGTGTACGGCGAAATTCTTGCCACCGGCACGCCCGCCGACATCCGTGGCGACGCCCGCGTGCGCGAGGCGTATCTGGGAGAGGAAACGGTATGACGACGCAAGCCTCACTACAAACGCCCCTGCTCAGCCTGCACGGCGTGCATGCCCATTACGGCAAGAGCCACATCCTGCACGGCATCGATCTATCCATCGGGCACGGCGAAGTCGTCAGCCTGCTGGGGCGCAACGGCGCCGGCCGCTCCACCACCATGAAAAGCATCATGGGCCTGGTGGACGTAACCGGCGGGCACATCGCCATTGAAGGGCGCGACATCACCAACAAGCGCCCCTTTGAAGTCGCGCGCGCCGGCGTGGGCTTCGTGCCCGAGGAACGCGAGGTCTTCGCCAACCTGACCGTGGACGAAAACCTGCGCATGGGCGAACAGCCCAAGCGCGACGACGCGCCCCATTGGACAGTGGCGCAGATGTTCGACTACTTCCCGCGCCTGAAGGAACGCAGCAACACAAAGGCCGGCAACCTGTCGGGCGGTGAACAGCAGATGCTGACGATGTGCCGTTCGCTGCTGGGCAACCCCAAGGTCATGCTGATCGACGAACCCACCGAGGGGCTGGCGCCGAAGATCGTGGAAGTGATCGCCGACGTCATCCGCGATATCCACAAGCGCGGCGTGTCGGTGGTGCTGGTGGAGCAGAAGCTGACAATCGCGCTGAAGGTATCGACGCGCGTCAGCGTCATGGGCCACGGCCGCATCGTGTTCGAAGGACCGCCCGCGCAGCTGCATGAGCGCCAGGACGTGGTCCAGGAATGGCTGGCGGTCTGACCCCGCCGCAACGCACAACCTTTACAGGCATCTACCTTGGACCACACCACAGAAGTCATCCATAGCGACCTGCGCGGCCAACGCGTCGTCATCACCGGCGGCGCCAAGGGCATTGGCCTGGCCACCGCCCACGCGTTCGTGCGCCAGGGCGCGCGCGTGGCCTTGCTGGACATGGACGCCGCCGCGCTGGCGGCCGCCGTGGCCGAACTGACCTCGGCCGGCGGCCAGGCCATGGCCGTGCAGGCGTCCGTCACCGACGCCGACGCCGTCGAGCGCGCGTTTGCGCAGGTCGAACAGGCCTGGGGCGGCGTTGACGTGCTGGTCAACAACGCCGGCATCTCGGCCAACAAGCCCACGCTGGAAGTCACCGTGGACGAATGGCGCCGCGCCGTGGACATCAACCTGACCGGCGTGTTCCTGTGCGCGCAGGCCGCCGGCCGCCGCATGGTGCCGGCGGGCGCGGGCAGCATCATCAACCTGGCATCGATGTACGGCGTGGTGGCCGCGCCCGACCGCGCCGCGTACTGCGCCACGAAGGGCGCGGTGGTGCTGCTGACCGAAACGCTGGCCGTGGAATGGGGTCCGATGGGCGTACGCGTGAACGCGCTGGCCCCCGGCTACGTCGAGACCGATCTAGTGCGCGACCTGGCCGCGCGCGGCCGCCTGGACCCCGAACGCCTGAAGCAGCGCACCCCGCTGCGCCGCATGGCGCAGCCGGCCGAAATGGCCGACCTGGCGGTTTTCCTGGCTTCACGCCAGGCCGCCTACATCACCGGACACACCCTGGTGGCCGACGGCGGCTGGAGCCGCTACAGCTACCTCTAACCGCACCGACGCTTAAAAACATTCTGGAGATTCACTCATGGCCACCTACCAATCGCTTGAGCCCCGAGCGCCCTGGCGGCAACTGACGGTCGAGGCGCGTGACTGGCAGCAGGCGGACCCCGCCCTGCTGGGCACGATGCTGACCCAGCTGCACTGGATCCGCGCCTTTGAAGAGGCCGTGCTGGACCTGGCCGCCGAAGGCCTGGTGCACGGCCCCGCGCATTCGTCCGTGGGCCAGGAAGGCGGCGCCGTCGGATCGGTGCTGGCGCTGGGCGCGGGCGACCAGATCAACGGCTCGCATCGCGGCCACCATCAATTTCTGGCCAAGGCGCTGCAACATGTGGCGCCGCTAGGCCTGGACCCGCGCAACCCGCTGACGCCCGCCATCGACGACTTGCTGCAAAAGACGCTGGCTGAAATCATGGGCCTGGCGCAAGGCTTCTGCCGGGGCCGTGGCGGCAGCATGCACTTGCGCTGGCTGGAAGCGGGCGCGCTGGGCACCAACGCCATCGTGGGCGGCGGCGTGCCGCTGGCGGCGGGCGCGGGCTGGGCACACAAGCACGCCGGCACTGACCGCGTGGCCGTGACTTACTTTGGTGACGGCGCGGTGAACATCGGCTCGGTCCTGGAAACGATGAACCTGACGGCCGCATGGAAAACGCCGCTGTGCTTTTTCATCGAGAACAACCGCTACGCGGTGTCGACCACGGTGGAAGAATCCACCGCCGAACCGCGCCTGTCCGCACGCGGCCTGGCGTTCAATATTCCGTCGTGGAAAGTCGACGGCATGGACCCGCTGGCCGTGCACCTGGCCATGTCCGAAGCCGTGGCGCACATGCGCGCCGGCAACGGCCCGACGATTGTCGAAGTGGACGTGTACCGCTTCTTCCACCAGAACGGCCCCTTCCCCGGCAGCGCCTTCGGCTACCGCACCAAAGACGAAGAATCCCAGTGGCGCCAACGTGATCCGCTGGACAAGATCGCTACCGAAATGATCGGCCGCAAACTGATCACGCAAGCCGAAGTGGATGCGCTGCGCCAGCGCTGCAAGGACGTCATGAAAGACGTGTGCGGCCGCCTGACCGAAGCCGCTGACGGCGGCAAGCGCCGCGTGCGCGCCGACCTGTGGCCGCGCCCCGACTTCCGCGACGTGGGCCTGCGCAGCGACGGCGCCGAATTGGCCGGCCTGCGCTACCAGGACGCCGACGACCACACGGGCGCGAAAGTCGAACGCAAGTTTGTCGACGCGGTGGCAGACGTGCTGGACCGCCGCATGGAAACGGACGCCGGCGTGGTCGTGCTGGGCGAAGACGTGCACCGCTTGAAGGGCGGCACCAACGGCGCCACGCGCGGGCTGAAGGACAAGTACCCCGACCGCGTGCTGGGCACGCCCATCTCCGAGAACGCGTTCGCGGGCCTGGGCGGCGGCCTGGCGATGGACGGGCGCTACAAACCCATCGTTGAATTCATGTACCCCGACTTCATGTGGGTGGCGGCCGACCAGATCTTCAACCAGATCGGCAAGGCCCGTCACATGTTTGGCGGCGACATCGACGTGCCGTTCGTGCTGCGCACCAAGGTTGCGATGGGCACGGGCTATGGCTCGCAACACTCGATGGACCCAGCCGGCATCTTCGCCACGGCGCCGGGCTGGCGCATCGTGGCGCCGTCCACGCCGTATGACTACGTGGGCCTGATGAATACCGCGCTGGCCTCGAAAGACCCCGTGCTGGTGATCGAACACGTGGACCTGTACGCCTCGACGGGCGAGGTGCCCGACGGCGACCTGGACTACGCCATTCCGTTCGGCAAGGCGCGCGTGCGCCGCACGGGCGGCAAGGTCACCATCCTGACGTACCTGTCGATGGTCAGCCGCGCGTTGAAGGCGGCCGAAGAGGCGGGCGTGGATGCCGAGGTCATCGACCTGCGCACGCTGGACCGCGCCAGCCTGGACTGGGACACCATCGGCGCCAGCATCCAGAAGACCAACAACGTGCTGATCGTGGAGCAAGGCGCGCGCGGTACGTCGTACGGCGCGATGCTGTCCGATGAAATCCAGCGCCGCTATTTCGACTGGCTGGATCAGCCGATCAAGCGTGTGACGGGTGGCGAGGCGTCGCCCAGCATCTCGAAGGTGCTGGAACGCGCGGCGTTCGCGGACACCGAAGAAGTGCTGGCCGGGCTGGCCGACGTGCTGGCCGATCTGGGGGAACAGGCATGAACGCGATGCACATGACCGTGCCGATGGAAGTCGGCATCTGCTGCCGGGATCTGGACGCGCTGCTGGCGTTCTACACCGACGTCGTCGGCCTGAAGCTGGTGAACCGCGTCAGCGTGCCCGCCGACAAGGCACGGGCCACGGGCCTTACCGCGCATGGCTACGACGTGGCGCGCTTGCAGACGCCGTACGGCGAACGCATCAAGCTGCTGCAACCGAGCGTGGCGCCGGAGACGGCCGTGCGCGGCGCGGCAATCCTGGATCGCCAGGGCGCCACCTACCTGACCTTCATCGTGCGCGACCTGGCAGGCGTGGTGCGCAACCTGCAAGCCCGGGGCGTGGTCTTCGACAGCACGCCCGCGCCCATGGAAGTGCGCCCCGGCACGTGGCTGGCGTTCTTCCGCGACCCCGAAGGCAACGTGCTGGAACTGGTCGAATACGACGACCCCGCCGACTACCGGCCCGATCTGGCCGGCGCCGCCAACTAGGACGAACATCGTGGCTCACCTAATCAAGCTCCCCTCTGTTGCCGCCGATACCTCGGGCGGCAACCTGCACCAGTGGCTCAAGCAGGAAGGCGACACGGTCGCCGTCGGCGATGCGCTGGCGGAAATCGAAACCGAAAAGGCCATCGTCGAAATCAACGCCGAGCATGCGGGCGTGCTGGCCCGCATCGTCGTCCCGGCCGGCGCGGCGTCGGTGCCGATCAACACGGTAATCGGCGTGCTGCTGGCCGAAGGCGAAGATGCCTCGGCGGTTGATCGCGCGTTGGCGGAACATGGCGGCGCGGCGGCGGCGGCGGCTGGGGAAACGTCCGCAGCGAAATCTGCCGGCTCATCCGCTGCTGGTTCATCGGCTGCTGGTTCATCGGCTGCCGCCGC